>NZ_CDWTNB010000096.1:0-14605 GCF_977947065.1 Frankia sp. CgJB1 | reverse complement strand
GGCGATGCGCCCCTGGGTCCGCGTAGCGTCACGGGTACACGAGAAGGGAGGTGGTCCAGGCTTTGTGTGCTCATAGGACTCGTGAGGTGGCTGTCCGCTAGCCGGTCTCGTGGTCCTCACCTCTAGCCGGGTGGCCCATGGGCACCGGCACCGGCGAGAACCAGGCAGACACCCGACCTCCGGGCGCCGTCGCAAGTCCCGACGGCCCGCCTCTGCTTCGCGCGGCGGCGGAGCGCCCGGGGGTCGTTCAGTTCCGGATGAATCCCTGTCGTGCCGCCGGATTCCTGTCGTGCTGCCGCGTGACAACCGGTCTCCGGCACGACCGGCCCCGAGCCGGGGAGTCACAGGCAACAACCGGCAATGCTGGCCGAGCGGGCCGCCGAGCGGGCAGGATCTCGGGTATGCCGACGCTCGTCCTGCTCCGCCACGGTGAGAGCATTTGGAACCGCGAAAACCTGTTCACCGGCTGGGTGGATGTTGATCTTTCCGAGAAGGGTGCCAAGGAGGCCACTCGCGGGGGTGAGCTGTTGCGGGAGTCCGGCGTCCTGCCGGACGTGGTGCACACGTCCCTGCTGACCAGGGCGATCCGCACCGCCTGGCTGGCGCTGGACGCCGCCGGGCGCACCTGGGTTCCGGTTCGCCGCACCTGGCGACTCAACGAGCGGCACTACGGCGGCCTGCAGGGCCTGAACAAGGCGGAGACGCTGGAGAAGTTCGGCGCGGAGCAGTTCCAGCTCTGGCGTCGCTCCTACGACACGCCGCCGCCGGAGATCGGTCCGGAGCAGGTCAGCGGGGTGGACGAGCGCTACGATGACCTCGCCCCCGACATCATCCCGCGGACCGAGTGCCTCGCCGACGTCGTCGCCCGGATGCTGCCCTACTGGTACGACGCGATCGTGCCGGACCTGCGGACCGGCCGCACCATCCTGGTGGCGGCGCATGGCAACTCGCTGCGTGCCCTGGTGAAGCATCTCGATCATATCAGCGACACCGACATCGCCGGGCTCAACATCCCCACTGGCATCCCGCTGCGCTATGAGCTGGACGACCAGCTGGGTGTGGTGAGCTCGGGGTACCTCGACCCCGACGCCGCGGCGCTCGCCGCGGCCGCCGTCGCCGCGCAGGGCACCAGGAAGTAGTCGGAAAAGTAATCGAGAAGATAGTCGAGACTAAAAATAGTCGGGACTATAGCCATATAGTCCCGACCGAGTCCTATAGTCCTGACCGGCCCGTGCCACCGTCGCGGGCCATCTCGGGCAGCCGCCATAGCGTCGGCGGGATGCACGCGGGGAACCGTCGGGCCGTGCGTGGGGGCCACGCGCGCGAGGCCGGGGGCGGATCCCCCGGGTGCCCTCACGTGCGGCTGGAATCTCCGGTGACCAGGTAGAGCACCCGGCGGGCGACCGAGACCGCATGGTCGGCGTACCGCTCGTAGTAGCGGCCGCAGAGAGTGATGTCGATCGCCGCCTCCATCCCGTGCGGCCAGGGCTTCTCGATCAGTATGTGGAACAGGGCGCGGTGCAGCCCGTCCATCGCATCGTCGTCGGCCTCCAACTGCTTGGCGAGGTCGGTGTCCCGGCTGGCGATCACCGATCCGGCCTTCGCGACGATGCGCTGCGCGACCTGCCCCATCTCCAGAATGGTCGCACGAAGCTCCGGCGGGATCGCCCGGCCCGGATAGCGCCGACGGGCGACCTTCGCCACGTGCAGGGCGAGGTCGCCCATCCGCTCCAGGTCGGCGACGATCCGCAGCGTGGCCACCATCATCCTCAGATCGGTGGCGACCGGGGCCTGGCGGGCCATCACGTCGAAGGCCCGCTCCTCGATCTCGTTGCGCAGCAGGTCGACCGTCTCGTCTCCGCTGATGACGTTTTCGGCGAGTTGGAGATCGGCGTCGAGGAGAGCGGTGGTGGCCCGGGCCATGGCCGAGGCGACCAGGTTGGTCATCTCGATCAGGGACTGGTTGATGCTATCGAGTTCGTCGGTGAAGGCGTCCCGCACGGACGGCTCCTTCTCATTCGGTGGCGGATCGAGGGGTCAGAGATCCTGAGGGATTGACTTGATCATGATGGTCCTGGGTACTTGCGTCGCTCCGGCTCTGACGATGATGCGGACCTCTCGCTCTCTGGTGAACTTTGGCGATGGGTCTGATGAACAGCTAGCGACGATCGGCGGTGGAGGCTTGCAGAGCAATACCTAGGTGGCATGCGGACACCTAGCATGCGGCGAGTGGGTGACAGGTCGGCGGATGCCATGACAACCGGTACACACCGCATCCGCAGCTCGTGCAGGTCGGCAGGCCGTGCAGGGTGAGTGGACGATGGTGGACGATGACAGCAGTGCCTGGAACAGCCGGTTCGACGACTGACTCGACGACTGACCTGACGACTGGTTCGGCGTCCGGCGGGGACACCGGCGGCATGACGTTGCCGGCGAAGCTCGTGCGTCGGGTGATCGCCGGCCTGCCGACCGGTCTGCTCGTCCTCGACACCGCGGACCGGGTGGTCCTGGTGAACACGGTCGCGCGACGCATGGGTGTGGTCGCCGCCGACGAGATCGCGGTGGCGGAGCTGGCCGATCTCGTCCGGGCCACCCGGCTCGCGGGCAGTGACCAGGAGCGGCAGCTCGAGCTGCCGCCCGTCCCCGAGCCCCCCCTCACCCGTCCCCGACCGGACCAGGAGGGGCTGGCGGTGCGTGCCCGGGCCCGGCTGCTGGACTCGTCCGGTCATGTCGCCGTCATCGTGGATGACATCACCGAGTCGCGTCGGGTCGAGGCCGTCCGTCGGGACTTCGTGGCGAACATCAGCCACGAGCTCAAGACACCGGTCGGTGCGTTGCACGTCCTTGCCGAAGCGGTCGCCGCGGCCTGCGAGGACCCGGTGGCAGTCCGCCGGTTCGCCTCCCGGATGACTCACGAATCGGCCCGGCTCGCCCGTCTGGTTCAGGAGATCATCGATCTCTCCCGGCTGCAGGGCGCCGATCCGCTGCCCAACCTGCGGCCGATGCGGGCGTCCGCGGTGCTCACCGAGGCGGTCGACCGCACCCGGCTGGCAGCGCAGGCCCAGGCGATCTCGGTTGTGGTGATCGGCGACGATGACCTGCCGGTGTGCGGGGACGAGGGCCAGCTCGTGACCGCCGTCGCGAACCTGCTCGACAATGCGATCAGCTACTCGCCGCGTGGCACCCGGGTCGTGCTCGGGGTCCGGCGCAGCGGTGGGACCGTGGAGATCTCCGTCGCCGACGAGGGCATCGGGATCGCGGAGAAGGACCTGGAACGGGTCTTCGAACGTTTCTATCGGGCGGATCCGGCGCGATCCCGCGCGACCGGTGGGACCGGCTTGGGGCTCGCCATCGTCAAGCACATCGCGACCAATCACGGCGGCGTGGTCTCCGTGTGGAGCGCCGAGGGCGCGGGTTCCACCTTCACGCTCCGGCTGCCGCTGTTCACCGGCGACGATGACGATGCGATGACGGACGGCCCGGACGAAACCCGCGAGGATGACGGGGTGGATGGCTTCGACGTCGTCGGGGTCGGTGCCGACGCCCGCGGTCGGGGCGATGGTGAACATCATGGCGATGATGAACTCGGTGGCGGTTCGTGAACGGTGAACGGTACTGGTCATGACCAGTGAACGCGGCGGGTCCATCCGTCCCATCGACAGTAACAGGAAGCGGTCCGGGTCGGCCGGTCCGTCCAACGTAACAAGGGGAGCGAACAGGTGACCCGGCTGCTCGTGGTCGAGGACGAGGAGTCCTTCTCCGACGCGTTGTCGTTCATGTTGGAACGGGAGGGCTTCGAGGTGGGAGTCGTCGCCGACGGCCCCAGCGCGCTGGCCGAGTTCGATCGGCGGGGGGCTGATCTTGTGCTGCTGGACCTCATGCTGCCGGGCCTGTCGGGCACGGAAGTGTGCCGGACCTTGCGAACCCGTTCCACTGTGCCGATCATCATGCTGACCGCTCGGGATAGCGAGATCGACAAGGTGCTCGGGCTGGAACTCGGAGCGGACGACTACGTCACGAAGCCGTTCTCCGCCCGGGAACTGGTGGCGCGGATCCGCGCGGTGCTGCGGCGGCGGTCGGAGAACGAGGAGGTGGGGGACGCGACGTTGGAGGCAGGCCCGGTCCGGATGGACGTTGAGCGCCATGTCGTCACCGTCGACGGGACCACGGTCACCCTGCCGCTCAAGGAGTTCGAGCTGTTGGAGATGTTCCTGCGCAACGCGAGCCGGGTGCTGACCCGGGGCCAACTGATCGACCGGGTCTGGGGGTCGGACTACGTCGGCGACACCAAGACCCTGGATGTCCACGTCAAACGACTGCGGACAAAGATCGAGCACGAACCCGGCAACCCGCGGCACCTGGTGACCGTTCGGGGACTGGGATACAAGTTCGAGCCGTGACCCCGGCGGTCGCGGCCGGAGGGAACGGTGAAGAGGTGCTCGGTGGCGTGTGTCCGGGTGCGTGGTTTCCGAAGATCGTGGCGCAGCCCGACGCCGCTGTCGCTCCGGGACGGCAGGCGGCCGCGGTGAGTCCGCTCCCGGCGGGTCCACATCCCGGTCCGATACGCCTTGGTGTGATCGACATCGGCTCGAACACCGTCCACCTGCTTGTCGTGGACGCGCGCCGGGGCGGCCAGCCACAGCCGGCCGCCAGTGTGCGCGTGCCGCTGCGGCTGGTGGAACTGCTCGACGCGGACGGGGCGCTGGACGCCGCCGGAGAGCGCGCTCTGACCTCCTGCATTCTGGACATGCGCCAGCAGGCCGACGCGCTCGGGGTCTACGACCTGGCGGCCTTCGCCACGTCGGCGTTGCGGGACGCCACCAACGGAGAGGCGGTCCTGCGCCGGGTGGGCGAGGCCACCGGGGTCGCCATCGGCGTCCTGCCCGGGGAGGAGGAGGCCAGGTTGACCTTCCTCGCCGTCCGCCGGTGGTTCGGCTGGAGCGCCGGCCGGTTGCTGGCGTTGGACATCGGCGGTGGTTCCCTGGAGATCGGCGCCGGCATGCACGAGGATCCCGAGGCGGTCACATCCCTGCCGCTCGGCGCGAGCCGGCTGACCCGGGACTGGCTGGTCCCGAGCGACCCGCCCAAGCGGTCCGAGCTCAGCGAGCTGCGCCGTTATGTCCGGTCCCAGATCGCGCCGATCGTGGGCACGATCTACCCCCTGGGGGAGCACACGAGGGCGGTGGCGACGTCGAAGACCTTCCGGTCGCTGGCCCGGATCGCCGGTGCGGAGCCCTACAGCCGCGGTCCCTATACCCGCCGGGTGCTGCGCCGGGACGACCTCGCGGAGGTGACGGCCAAGGTGTGCCGGATGTCGGTCGAGGAACGCGCGGCGCTGCCGGGCGTCTCCGCCTCCCGGGCGGCCCAGCTGGTCGCGGGGGCGGTTGTCGCGGACGAGGCTCTCGGTCTGTTTGCCATCCACGAGGTGGAGATCTGCCCCTGGGCCCTGCGTGAAGGGGTGATCCTGCGCCGGCTGGACTGGCTCACCTCATCCTGACGCCGGAGCGATGAATTCCCTTTACCCAGCGGAGGATGACATGGGCGTTGCAGAAAGTGCTTTCGAGGTGCGTAATTGCCTGATGTGGCCGTTCTCACGGGCGATAGGGGGGTTCCAACCGTCATCCCGCGAATGTCTGTGCGGGCGGGCCCGCGGAGATGGCCTAGCCTGGGAGAGAGGTCGGTCATGACGGCCAACCCCCGGCTCGCGCGGCAGGGAGACGGATTGCAGGCATGGCGTGACGACGCGCGGTCGGTGGCGCCGACCGCGATGGCTCCCGCCCCGATCTCGTCCGGCAGGGCCGCGGGCGGTCCGGGGCCCGGCGGTGGCGGCGGCTGTGGTGGTGGCGGTGGCTCCTCGCCCGTTGTCCCGCGCGGAGCGCCCGAGCTGGTCACGACCGCTCCGGGTGCCCGCGTGGCGCTCTCCACGGCTTCGACCTATCCCGAGTCCACCGCCTCGGCCTTCGAGATGGCGGCGCGGCTGGGGTATGACGGGGTCGAGATTATGGTCTGGACCGATCCGGTCAGCCAGGATCCGCAGGCGCTGAAGCGGCTGATGGACTATCACGGCATCCCGATTCTGGCCATTCACGCGCCGTGCCTGCTGCTCACCCAGCGGGTCTGGGGTACGGATCCATGGGCGAAGCTGGTGCGGGCCCGTACCGCGGCTGAGACGCTCGGCGCGTCGACGGTCGTCGTCCACCCGCCGTTTCGCTGGCAGCGGGACTATGCCCGCGAGTTCGTGACGGGCATCGAGCGGATGGCCGGCGAGACCGACATCCGCTTCGCGGTGGAGAACATGTTCCCGCTGCGGGCGCGGGGGCGGGAGGTCTCCGCCTATGCCCCGGACTGGTCCCCGGTCGAGGATGACTACGCGCATGTCACCCTCGACCTGTCGCACACGAGTGTGTCCCGCTCGGACCCGCTCGAGATGGCCGAGCTTCTCGGCGAGCGGCTGGTCCACGTGCATATGGCCGATGGTCTGGGCTCGGCCAAAGACGAACATCTCGTCCCCGGTCGTGGCACGCAGCCCTGTGCCGAGCTGCTCGAACTGCTGGCTGCCGGCGGTTTCGCCGGCACCGTGGTGGTCGAGATCAATACCAGGCGGGCCGAGTCGCGCGCCCAGCGCGAGGCCGAACTCGCCGAGGCGCTGGCGTTCACCCGTCTGCACTTCGCCGCACCGTCTGCCGCAGGACTCCGTTCCACCTACGGCTGATCCACTGATAGCTGACCCACCGACAGCTGACCCGCGTCCGGGGCTGACACCGTTCCCGTGGATCGCCGCTATGGTCGAGTGCCACCATGGCGGAGTGTCCGTCCCTTCTGGTCGTACCCCCACCGGCTCGCTGTTCGACCCGTTGGCGGATGCCTACGCCGCGGCCAGGCCGAGTTATCCCGACCACATCTTCCGTGACGTCGAGCGGTTCCTCGGGCGGCCGCTGCGCGGCGCGGACGTGCTTGACGTCGGCGCCGGGACCGGCATCGCCACGCGCCTGCTGATCGGCCGGGGCGCGCGGGTGGTACCGGTGGAACCCGGGCCGAACATGCTGGCGCGGTTGCGCGAGCGGAGCCCCGGACTGCCCACGGTGCGCGGGGACGGGGAGGCGTTGCCCTTCCGGAACCAGGTTGCCGACCTGGTCTGCTATGCCCAGGCATGGCACTGGGTACATGTGCCGACCGCCGCGGCCGAGGCCGCCCGCGTGCTGCGGTCCGGCGGAGCCCTCGCCGTGTGGTGGAACGACGTCGACGCCGAGGAGTACCGGTGGTGGCAGCGCCAGCAGGAACGGCTCGAGCGGATGAACCCCGGCTATCACCGCGGGTACCGTGCGCGACCGTTCGCCGACGAGCTGCGGTGGACCGGCCACTTCAGTGAGGTCGTCACCCTGACCGGCCGGTGGCGGCGCCGGATTAACATCGATGACTACCTCACGTGGCAGCGGTCGAAGTCCTACGTCGCGGCCATCGGCGATCGCCTCGGCGATTTCCTTGACGCGGAGCGTCGCACGATGCTGCGCGCCTTTCCTGACGGTGTCGTCGTCGAGCCGTTTCGTACGCTCCTGGTGATTGCCCAGGTTCCCGAGTAGCGCGCGGGAGAGACGGCGTGGGCGCCCCTGCCGCGGCTCTCCCAGCCGGCGATCCCCCCCTTTTCTCTGACGCACCGTGACGCCATGGTTCGGCCGATGTTTCTTCGTAATGAACCGTGCGCACAGCGTCGCTTTTTTTGGTGTGACGTTGTTTTGTGGCCACTGGTACCCGTCTCGTCCTGAATTTTCCGATCCGTTAGTCTTGCGTCATTCGCACAGTGGTGTCTGACTTCGCTGGCGTAGCGGAGTGATACGGGTACCCGCGTCCGGGCCATTGGTCCGACCGGAGGCGTGGTTCGGGAGCGACTCACGCTCGGGTCACCGCGGCACCGTGCGGTCACTCTGAGTGTCGGGCGTCGGTGCCGGGACTGCCGGCGCCCGCTGGAGGAGGCGACGGTCATCATGCGGCTTGCTCCGCAGCAGACTGAGGCGACAAGGATAAAGCGCGACGGCACCCCGGCCGGCTGGGAGCCGCCGGCCGGACCCTCCATGCCGGCCGGGCCGGCCGAGCCCTCGGCGGCTGCCGCCGCGGCGAAGTTCGCGTACAACCCGGCGCTGGACGGGTTGCGGATCGTCTGTATCTACACCATCCTCGCCGGCTACATGGGCGCGATCCATGCCAGCAACGTCGCCGTCGACGTCTTCTTCGTGCTGAGTGGATTTCTTATCACCGCGCTCCTGCTGACCGAACACAGCCGGACCGGGACGATCTCGGTGAGTCGATTCTTGGTGCGCCGGGCCTACCGGCTGATGCCCGCGATGTGGGTGTACCTGCTCGTCGGGCTCGTGGTGACGGTGGCATTCAAATGGAACGACATCCCCTTCCGGGACGACTACATCGGGAGTGCGCTCTCCGCCTTCTTCAATGTCAACAACTGGTACAAGGTCCTACATCCTGCCGCCGGTGGGCGATGGTTGGCTCATGTGTGGTCCTTGTCCCTGGAGGAGCAGTTCTATCTCCTGTGGCCGGGGCTGTTCCTGATTGTCAGCCGCTCGGACCGGTTCCGGGCGCACCTGCTGAAGATACTTCTCGCCATGATCGCCTTCGCGGCGGTCTGGACCTGGACCGTGGCCGTCGGCGGCGCCCCGCACTCGCGGGTGTACCTCGCGCTGGACACGCACGTCACCCCGCTGCTGATCGGCTGTCTGCTGGCGGTCTGGCGTGACACCCGCCTGTGCGCCCTCGTCGCAGAGGAACCGGGCCTGACCGCGCCGCGCCGCCGCCGGCACGCCCAGCAGATCGGCACGATGACCCCTGTCACGGCGGCGACGGTCGAGCGTTGGCGGGCGGGCCGTCGGATCGCCGATTTCGGCCTCGTCGCGGGAATCGGATTGATCTTCTTCGCCTTCCTTGGGCCGGACAAGGACGGTTATGACGCCAACTGGCTCGACCATGCCGCCTACCTGCCCAGCGCCCTGCTCGGTGCCGTGGTCATTCTGGGCGCCGACCTGCGTCGCGACGCCTGCTGGGTTCGCCTGCTGGGTGGTCCGCGGATGGCTTTCCTCGGAAAGATCACTTTCAGTATCTACCTCTGGCACTATCCGGTGATCTCGGCTGCGAACGGGCAGCTGGTGCCCCGGATCGGGCTGTGGCCGTCGGTCGTCGTGGCGGCGGCGGTCAGCACGTTCATCGCGTACTTCTCGAACCGGTTCGTGGAGAAGCCCGCGCAGCGTGCCCGACCCCCGTGGGCCGACACCCCCCGTGGGCCCGCGCTAGCCGCGATCGGTCAGTCTGATCGGCTGGATCGCGACCGGCCCGGCGATCCGCCCGGGACCCGGTCGCAGGGCGGCTGGTCGGACGACGGTGGCTGGTCGTCGTACGAGGTCGGGTCCGATCAACCGGCGGCTGGCCCGGCCGATGCCGATGAATGGATCGATGAGGGCTACGCCCGTCCTTGGCCGGGGTATGGGTACGGACTCACCGAGACCGCCGACCTGTCGTGGGCGGTGCGAGGCCGGCAGAACGGCGGCAAGGAGGCGCAGCGGCCGGCGGCCACGGACCGCCCATACACCGCCGAAAATAATCTACGATCCTCGATCCGTCGCCGGCCGGCAAGGTGAACGTCACGAGCCCTGGACGCGACACGAGCTCTGGACGGGTCACGAACCCGGCCACTGGGGTGGCCACGAACGCCGGCTCGAGTACGACGGGCGACGCGGAGCCGATCGCCAGTCGGGCTACGGCTGATAGCCCGCGCACGACGGTGGGCCGGGATCCGCGTTCCGCTGGCCGCCCGAGGGCGCCATAACCTCCAGGCCGGGGTAGAAGCGGGTGGAAGGGAAGGATGGTCATGATCGTTACGGTCATGGGGGTGGGACGGCTCGGCGGGGCGATGCTGTCGGGGTTGCTGCGGTCCGGACATGCCGCTCAGGACATTGTCGTGGCCGAACGTGATGCCGACCGAGCTGGTGAGATCGTGGCGAGTCACGGCGTCGAGGTGCAGGCGCCGGCGGTGGCAGCCGCCAAGGCGGATGTTCTGATCATCGCGGTGAAGCCCCAGGACGTCGGGACCCTGCTGGCCGAGATCGGGTCGGTTGTGGCGAACGGGACGCTCGTGGTGTCGTTGGCGGCGGGCATCACCACTGATCTTCTCGAGGAGCGGCTACCTTCGCTTCCCCCAGTAGTCCGGGTGATGACGAACACCCCGCTGCTCGTCGGGGAGGCGATGTCGGCGATCTGCGGGGGCCGCTACGCCGAGGAGGAGCACCTTGCCACGGCAGAGGCCCTGCTGACGCCGGTCGGCAGGGTGACGCGGGTGGCGGAGTCCCAGCTCGACGCGGTGACGGCCCTGTCCGGTAGCGGACCGGCGTACTTCTTCTACCTTGTCGATGCGATGATCGAGGCGGGTGTGCTCCTCGGGCTGCCCCGGACCCTGGCCGCGGAACTCATGACCCAAACCGCTTTGGGCTCGGCGCGGATGCTGCGCGAGAGCGGCGAGCATCCGGCGCTGTTGCGGGAGGCCGTCACCTCTCCGGCCGGGACCACGATCGCGGCGCTGCGGGAGCTGGACCGTCGCGGTGTGCGCGCGGCGCTCATGGACGCCCTGGAGGCGGCGAGCAGTCGGTCGCGGGAACTCGGCCGTGGTTGAGAGCACCCGGGTACCGGGGTACCGGAGCACCTGGGTACCGGAGTGCCCGGGCTCCGATGGTTGCCGGCCGTGGCGGGTAGGCTCGCCCGGTAACTTCCTCAACATAGATCGGTCGGGTACGTGGGTTCTGTCATCAAGAAGCGTCGTAAGCGGATGGCCAAGAAGAAGCACCGCAAGTTGCTGAAGCGGACGCGCGTTCAGCGCCGCAACAAGAAGTAGGCCGCTGACAAGAAGTAGGTAGCGCACCAGTACGCGGGTCGCCCACCGGGGGGTGGGGCGTACCCGGGAGTCCGGTCGCACCCGGAGGTAGTCGGCCGATCCGCGGTCCCCAGCGTCCGGCGTCCACCTCGCACGCCACGAGTTCGTACCGCCATGTCGTCTCGTATCATGTGGCTTTGCGTGCTGTAACTGTTACCGTGTGGCAGGCTGTTTCCCTCGGGTGGCAGCGTGGCCGGCCCGCAGCCAGGGAGACGGCATGACGGGATCGTGGATCAATTTCCTGTCCGACTACGGCGTCGACGATGCCTCTGTAGGGGTGTGTCACGGGGTTATCGCGCGGCACGCCCCGTCGGCGTGCGTCCTCGACGTCTGCCACGCCATCGCGCCGCAGGACGTCGGGCATGCGGCCGTCACCCTGGTCGGCGCGATCGGTTATCTTCCGATAGGGGTTCATCTCGTCGTCGTGGAGCGGCTCGATGCCGACGGTTACACCCGTGGCGTGGCGATCCGGAGCACGGACGGTTCGACCTTCGTCTGCCCGGACAACGGCGTGGCGTCGCTGGCCTGGGAGACGCTCGGTGGCGTCGCCGCGGTGCACGAGATCTCCAACCGGGAGCTGTGGCTGCCGCTGCCCACCGCGGTGTTCCGGGGACGGGACGTCTATGCGCCGGTCGCGGCCCGGCTCGCTGCCGGACTCGCCCTCACCGACGTCGGCCCCCGGCTCGACCCCGGCACGCTCACGCGTTTCCAGCCGCGGGCGTGCAGCGTCGACGACGACCATGTGCACGGCGAGGTCGTGTCCGTCAACCACTTCGGCAACCTCTCGCTCAACATGACCCGGGCCGAGTTGGAGGCCGCTGGCATTCTGTTGGGAGATCTGGTCGAGGTCCGCGCCGGCAACCGCGTCATGCGGCTCACGTTCACGTATACCTACGGCGATGTGCCTCGTGGTGGAGTCACCCTGTGCGAGGATGCGTTGCGTCGGGTGATGATCGCGGTAAACTGTGGGCGAGCGGCCGACCTGCTGCGGCTGCGGCGCCAGGACGCGGTCGTCGTGGCACAACTGCCGAGGAGCCCGTCACCGGGACGCTCCATCCGGGATCTTCCGCTGCCGGCCCAGCGGTGATGCCGGCATCACCGCTGGGCCGGCAGCAGCGGCACCGGGCCTGGCCGGCGTCGATCCTCCTCCGGCTTGGACGGGTTATTTTTTCCCCGTTCTTCGTATTCGATGTGCGCGGCTGGCCTTACGCTGCGCAGTGAGCGGTCGAGGGATGGGCGTACGATGAGCCCACGATCGGACCGCGTGAACCTTCCTCGGCCGGACATCGTGACCTTCGGCCCCGGGGAACGGTGGCGTGCTCCGGTCGGCCTGGTTCGGGCTGCCCGGCCGCCCGGCCATCCGGTCCGGGTGCCGGACTGGACCATGCGGGCGTTGCGGGAGACTGCCATGAGACCACGCCGTGTGTTGGTGACCGGTGTAGCGCGGCCGTTGGGGGCGCAGGTGGCGATGGCGCTCGCGGCTGACCCGGGGGTCGAAGCCGTTGTCGGGGTCGATACCACTGCTCCCACCAGCGACCTCGGGCGGACCCAGTTCGTGCGTGCGGACATCCGGCATCCGTTGATCGCAAAGGTGATTTCTACCACGGAGATTGATGCGGTGCTGCACCTGAACGTGATCCCCACGCCGCTCGGTGCGGGTGGACGGACCGCGATGAAGGAAATCAACGTCATCGGCACGATGCAGCTGCTGGCCGCGTGTCAGAAGGCGCCCAGTGTCACCAAGCTGGTAGTGAAGTCCACGACGTCGATCTACGGGTCGTCCGCTCGCGACCCTGCGCTGTTTACGGAGGACACCGAGCCGCGCGCCCTGCCCACCGGTGGCTATGCCAAGGACGCCGTCGAGGTCGAGGGTTACGTGCGTGGATTCAGCCGGCGACGTCCCGACATCGCGGTAACCGTGCTGCGGTTCACCAACATCCTCGGTCCGCAGATCGACAGCCCGCTCGCGCGCTATCTGGACCTTCCGCTGGTTCCCACGGTCCTTGGCTTCGACCCCCGCATCCAGCTGTTGCACTCCGATGACGCGCTGGCCGTGCTGATGCGCGCGACCCGCGGCGCCCACCCGGGGACGTTCAACGTGGCCGGGGACGGTGTGCTCCTGCTTTCGCAGGCGATCCGCCGAGCGGGTCGGCCGTTCACGCCGGTGCCGTTCCCCATGATCGGGATGTTGGGCGGGGTCGCCCGGCGGCTGCGGCTCGTCGACTTCTCCGCTGAGCAGCTCGACTTTCTCGCGCACGGCCGGGCCGTGGACACGACCCGACTGAAGGAGATCTTCGGTTACCGGCCCCGGTACTC
This sequence comes from Frankia sp. CgJB1, assembly GCF_977947065.1. Classification (NCBI taxonomy): domain Bacteria; kingdom Bacillati; phylum Actinomycetota; class Actinomycetes; order Frankiales; family Frankiaceae; genus Frankia; species Frankia sp. CgJB1. The sequence goes on along the minus strand of NZ_CDWTNB010000096.1, from coordinate 1,362 downwards.
GACGGTGGAGACCTTCGACAGTTTCGTCCGCCAGCGCGGGCTCCGGTTCACCATCGACCACGATCTGATCTCCCGGGCCGAGCACAGGATGCTCGACTCGCTGGCCCGACGCCGGCTGGTGGGAACACGGTGATGGGGGGCGGTTGCGGCCCGCCAGATGCGGGATCGGACAAGGGGGAGGCGGAACACGTGATGGAAGGTGACGAATCCCGGGGTGAAGCGCAGATCATGCCTTGGAAATCCGCCGCGGCCGACCCGGCTTCCCACGACCCGGCTTTTCTCGACGGGGTTTCCCCCAGCGCGGTCTTCCTCGGTCCAGCCGCCGCGGCCGCCGCATCCCCTCGCTCCTCGCTCAACGGTGCCGAGGCGACGCTGACCGACAGCCGGTCGGCGGCGGGTGGGCCGTCCGACCCGACGACGGGTCCCACCGCCGGTGCCGGGCCCGACGGCGGTGCCGGGACGGACGGTGCGCCACCGCCGGTGGCCGAACCCGGTGATCTGGAGACGGCCCTCGCGGGATCGCTGGCCTTCCTGCGGCGGCGCATCACCGGCGACTACGTCGTCGACGAGCACGGGTTTGACCCGGACCTCACCGAACACGTCGTCGCTCCGCTGCTGCGGCCGATCTACCGGGACTACTTCCGGGTCGAGACCCGGGGGCTGGAGAACATCCCGGACACGGGTGGCGCTCTGGTGGTGGCCAATCACTCGGGCACCCTGCCAATGGACGCGCTGATGATGGCTGTGGCCATCCTCGATCATCATCCGGCCCATCGCCACCTGCGCATGCTCGCCGCCGACCTGGTGTTCGCGGTGCCGTTCCTGGCCCCGCTGGCTCGTAAGATCGGCAACACCCTGGCGTGTCAGGCTGACGCGGAACACCTGCTGAATACCGGGCACCTTGTCGGGGTCTGGCCGGAGGGCTTCAAGGGCGTCGGCAAGCCGTTCAGTGAGCGGTACAAGTTGCAGCGGTTCGGGCGCGGAGGGTTCGTCTCGGCCGCGTTGCGGACGGGTGCGCCGATCATTCCGTGCACGATCGTCGGAGCCGAAGAAATCTATCCTATGATCGGCAACGCGAGGTCGCTCGCTCGCCTGCTCGGGCTGCCCTACCTGCCGATTACACCGACCTTCCCGTGGCTCGGCCTGCTGGGGTTCATCCCGCTTCCATCCAAATGGATCATCGAGTTCGGGGAGCCGGTCCCGACGAAGACGTACACCGCTGAGGCGGCGGACGACCCGATGCTGGTGTTCGAGCTCACCGACCGCATCCGGGAGACCATCCAGCACACGCTGTACAGCCTGCTGATGCAGCGCCGCTCGGTGTTCTTCTAGGTTCTTTCCCGGCACCGAAGGTGCTCTAGG
>NZ_CDWTNB010000095.1:7338-15277 GCF_977947065.1 Frankia sp. CgJB1 | reverse complement strand
GCCGGCAACATCCCCACCCCCTGGGCATCCACGCCCTGACGGACGGAACCGTGGGGAGCCCGTTGCCGAGAGATCGGCACGGCGGGTTCGGTGAGAGGCCCGGGGAAACGGACCAGGAGCAATCCTGGCACCGCGCCCCGGGCCTACTCGGCGATGTGCAGCCGCACGTCGTGGCTGGCCCACCAGGTGCGGAACTGGTCGCTGCAGGTGGCGAGCTCGCCGACGAGGGCCCGCAGCGCAGGACCGTGTGGTGCGCGGCCGGCCTCGGTGCGCAGTAGCGCGACAGCACCTCGGGCGGCCTCGGGCCAGTTCGGGTAGAAGTCCCGTGCCGCGGATGGAGGTCGGCACGTTGGCGTCCGGGAGCACGGCCCGGATGACCGGCTCGGCTTGCGCCATGACCTCTTCCGGTGTCCGGTAGTTGATGTGCAGGGAAGCCAGGTTGATCCGGTCGAGCCCGATCCGCTCGAGCCGTTCCTGCCACGACTCCGTGAACCCGTGCCTGGCCTGGGTACGGTCCCCGACGATGGTGAAGCTCCGGGGCGGGCAGCGCAGCAGCAGCATCTGCCACTTTGCGTCGGTCAGTTCCTGAGCCTGCCGAGGGCGTCAACCGACTCGTCACGCTCGTCCACCCCACAACACGTAGCCACGTAACTACAAGATTCGTCGTACCGCGAAGAGCCGGATATCACGCCAGCGCAGCAGCCTTGCGCAGCAGCACCGACCGCTCGCGGACGTTGCGGCACAACCGGGAGGCGAGCTCCAGCTCGGCCCGCGCCTCCGCGGTCCGGCCGAGCCGAACGAGCAGCTCGCCGCGCACGCTCGGAAGCAGGTACGACCCCGACAGGCGGTCGGAGGCGACCAGCTCGTCCACGATAGACAGCGCCTGCTGTGGTCCGTGCGCCATCGCGACGGCGACGGCCCGGTTGAGCTCGACGACGGGTGACGGAGCCACGCGGCCGAGCGCCTCGTAGAGGAGCACGACACGCTCCCAGTCGGTCTCCGGCACCGAGGACGCCGACGCGTGGCAGGCGGCGATCGCCGCCTGCAGCCCGTACGGTCCGAGGCCACGCCCGAGCGCCGAGGCCCGGCCGATCGCGGCCAGACCGCGACGGATCGCCGACCGGTCCCACCTGCGCCGGTCCTGATCCTCCAGGAGCACCGCCTCGCCATCGGGCCCGGTACGGGCGGGAAAGCGCGCGGCCGTGAGCTCGAACAGGGCGAGCAGCCCGTGCACCTCCGGCTCATCGGGCAACAATGCGGCCAGCATCCGGGCCAGCCGGATCGCCTCGTACGCGAGCTCGGGGCGCAGCAGGCGGTCACCGGTCGTCGCCGTCGAGCCCCCCGTGAAGATCACGTATAGCACGCTCAGGACACCGCCGAGCCGCTCGCGCCGTTCCTCGGGCGGCGGCAGCTCGAACGGCACTCCCGCCGCGGCGATCGTCCTCTTCGCCCGCGTGATCCGTGCCTGGACCGTCGGCACGGGCACGAGGAACGCACGGGCGATCTCCTCGCTCGCCAGGCCGCCGACCGCGCGTAGCGTCAGGGCCACGCGGGCTTCGGGCGAGAGCACCGGATGACAGGCCACGAACATCAGCACGAGGACGTCGTCGTCGATCCGGTCGGGATCCCACGGCAGGTCGTCCGAGCGGTCCCGCGGGGCCGCCGTGCCCGAGCTCGCCTCACCCTCGGCGAGCTGGCCGGCGAGCATGGCGTACCGCTCGTCGAGTGCCGACCGGCGGCGGAAGCTGTCGATGGCGCGCCGCCGCGCGGTCGCGAGCAGCCAGCCCACCGGGCTCACCGGCGCACCGTCTCGCGACCAGGCGACGAGTGCCTCCGCCACCGCCTCCTGCGCGACGTCCTCGGCGAGCTCGAAGTCCCGGGTGTAGCGGGCCAGCGCACCGACGATCCGTGCGGACTCGATCCGCCAGACGGCCTCGACGGCCCGCCGCGCCGACTCGGTGCTCGGCGGGCCGCCGATGGCCGCGGGCATCAGAGTTGGCCGGTCCGCTCGCGCCACGCCCGCTCCCTGATGACCCACTCGTTGTCCTGCGGGAACTCGTCGATGCTCGGCACCCGGCGGATCTCGCACTTCGTGCCGGCAGCCGCCGGCAGTCGCTTGGCCCACTCGACCGCCTCCTCCTTCGAGGCCACGTCGATCACGTAGAAGCCGCCGAACAGCTCCTTCGTCTCGCCGTACGGACCGTCGGTGACCACCGGCGTCTCGCCGCTGAAGTCGACCACCACGCCCTGGGCCGGGTCGTCCAGGCCCTCGGCGGCGACGAGCACGCCAGCCCGGATCATCTCCTCGTTGAGGCGGCCCATCGTCTCGAGCATCTGCTCGAAGGGCGTCTCCATCATCTTCGCGACAGATTCGTCCGTGCCTCGCAGGATCAGCATGTACTTCGCCATCTTCGATCTCCTTGATCTCGAGGCCGCCTCTCGACCCTCTCACTCCCAGGTCGAACGGGGCAGCCGCGGATCGACACGGCGGACGGGCGCGGGCCGTACGCACCCCGACGAGGAGCCCAGCCCGTCAGTCTGGTCAGGCCGGGTGCACCGACTGGGCCAGCTTGACGAGCTTGGTAATGATCTCCGCGCTCGTGTAGGCCGGGGGCGGGCTCGGCGCCCGGACTACAGTACCTGTGGCACGGTCGCGACTTGGCGGGCGAACTCGGTCCCGGCTTCCTCGGAGCAGTTTATTCATGGAGGGCTTGGGTCATGCGTCTTCATGTGGGGTGCGCGATATGGACTCACAAGTCATGCAAGGGCGCTTTCTGGCGCAGCCGCTCCCGCCTCACGAACGCCTGCGGAACTATGCCAGCTGGTGCAACGCGGTCGAAGGGAATACAACGTTCTATGCGACTCCGGCCAGGAGCACCGTGGCCTCGTGGGCGCAGCAGACCGACGCCGGCTTCCGATTCGTGATCAAGCTGCCAAAAACCATCACGCACGAACGCCGCCTGACGGGCGTCGACGAAGCGTTGCGCGCCTTCCTGGCAGCGTTGGATTGACACTGCCGTCGAGTGGTTGCGCGAGGGCCGATCACCCACCGTATTTATTCACACCCCGGACAACGCCGACGCGCTACTACTCGCCCGCTGCTTCCACGATGACGTACGGGTACGTGTGCCTGAACTCGCTGCACTGACTCAGCCGATACCGACCGAGTCTCTGACCCTCTTCTGATCCGGAGGGGCGAAGGCGCAGGGGGCGAGGATGAGGGATGATGCCAGGGTAGGAGACGCCGCCGGTCCGGAGGTGGCTGGAGGGGACGGGGCGGATATGACCCGTCTTCTGTTCGTGGAGGACGAACCGCAGCTGCTGCGGGCCATGCGGATCACCCTGCGCGCTCGGGGGTTCGAGGTACGCACAGCGGTGGACGGCCGGCACGCGCTGTCGGAGGCGGCGTCGTGCCCACCCGACCTGGTCATTCTGGATCTTGGCTTGCCCGACATGGACGGCGTTGAGGTTATCCAGGGGCTACGGGGTTGGACCGGGGTTCCCATCATCGTGTTGTCCGGTCGCGCCTCGGGTCACGACAAGGTGGCCGCGCTCGACGCCGGCGCCGACGACTACGTCACGAAGCCGTTCTCGATCGACGAGCTGCTGGCCCGGATCCGGGCCGTGACCCGCCGCGCCGCCAGCGCGGAACCGGTGACCGTTGTCGACCTCGGCCGGTACCGGATCGACCTCGGGGAAAAGCGAATCAGCCCACGAGACAGCGCCGACGCGGGCGCGGGCAGCGGTCGTGAGGGTCCATCCGCGACCGGTGGAGAGGACAAGCCGGACGGTCTACGCCTCACCCCGACGGAATGGCGGCTGCTGGAAGCACTGGTACGCCACCCCGGGAAGCTCATCAGCCATCAGCAGCTGATCAGCCAGGTCTGGGGTCCCGGCGTGGCGGACGACAGCTCCTCGCTCCGCCTCTACATCAACAAACTGCGTCACAAGCTCGAACCCGACCCGGCCCGACCCCGCTACCTGACCACCGAACCGGGCCTGGGCTACCGCTACCAGCCGTAACCACCACGCCTCATTAGCACGCACAGTAGCGCCAGGACACCCTTCGCGGGGATCACCTGGACAAGACGGGGCGGACCGGCCTGCTCCCCGCCCGGGCGGCCGTCCGTGGACCACCGAGAGGTGTTCTGCGTCTCATCCGGGTTGCGCACACCGGGTTTTGCGCGGGTGCGGATCTCGTCCGGGCCGGATGCCGTGTGAGCACCGTGTTGAATTTTCGGGATTGGGCGTCATTGGACCGTTAGCTTCGCTGGTCCGCTGGCGGCAAGGGCTAGATACTGGCAGCTGCCATCAGGCCAGGACGCCAGCCAGGGCGGCGCATTTATTCCGATCTCATCCAAATCCGAGCTCATCCAAAGTAGAAGGCAGGAGTTCCGTGCGTGACGTTGTCTTCGTGCTGCTGACCCTTGCGGTGTTCGCGGTACTCGGGCTAATCCTCAAGGCAGTGGAGAAGCTGTGATCGTGGAGAACATCGCCGGCCTGATCCTTGCCGTAGCCCTCGCGATCTTCCTCGTGGCGGCTCTGCTGTTCCCGGAGCGGTTCTAGATGGGCACGAACGCCGCGGGCGTCATCTTCATCGTCTCGATGGTGCTGGCTCTTACCCTGACTTACCGGCCATTCGGCGACTATATGGCCCGGGTGCATACGAGCGGGAAGCACCTGCGGGTGGAACGCGGTATCTACCGGCTGATCGGGGTGGATCCGGGCGCCGAGCAGCGATGGTCGGTGTATGCACGCAGCGTGCTGGCGTTCTCGCTCGTCTCGGTGCTGTTCCTGTACCTGTTCCAGCGGGTGCAGAACCACCTGTGGCTGGCGCTGGGCCTGCCGGCGGTCAAGCCGGACCTGGCGTGGAACACGGCGGTCAGTTTCACCACGAACACGAACTGGCAGGCCTATTCGGGTGAGTCGACGATGGGCCATCTGGTCCAGATGTCCGGCCTGGCGGTGCAGAACTTCATGTCCGCCGCGGTAGGTATCGCGGTGGGGATCGCGGTGGTGCGCGGCTTCGCCCGGAAGAAGACCGACCAGCTGGGCAACTTCTGGGTGGACCTGGTCCGTACCGTCGTGCGGATCCTGCTGCCGGTCTGCGCGCTCGCGGCGATCGTGCTGATCGCCGGCGGCGCGATCCAGAACTTCCACGGGAACACCACGGTCCCCACCCTGGCCGGGGGGGAGCAGGCGGTCACCGGGGGTCCGGTCGCCAGCCAGGAGGCCATCAAGGACTTCGGCACCAACGGCGGCGGCTTCTACAACGCCAACTCCTCGCATCCGTTCGAGAACCCGACCTCCTGGACGAACTGGTTCGAGATCTACCTGCTGCTGTCGATCGGGTTCGCGTTGCCGCGGACGTTCGGCAAGATGGTCGGCAGCACCCGGCAGGGGCTGGCGATCGTCGCGGTGATGGCGGTGCTGGCGCTGGGCAGTCTGGGAGCCAACGAGGTGTTCCAGGCGATCCACCACGGCACGGTGCCGACAGCCGTCGGGGCGGCCCGGGAGGGTACGGAGACCCGGTTCGGTGTGCCGGACTCGGCGCTGTTCGCCACGGCCACGACGCTGACGTCGACCGGGTCCGTCGACTCGTTCCATGACTCGTACACCAGCCTGGGTGGCGCGACGCTGCTGTTCAACATGATGCTCGGCGAGGTCGCGCCCGGCGGCACCGGATCGGGACTCTACGGGATCCTGGTCCTCGCGGTGATCACGGTGTTCGTCGCGGGTTTGATGATCGGACGAACGCCGGAGTACCTGGGCAAGAAGATCGGCAGTCGAGAGATCAAGTTCGCCTCGCTGTATTTCCTCACGATGCCGGTCATCGTGCTGGTCGGCACCGGCCTGGCGATGGCGCTGCCGGGGGAACGGGCGGGGATGCTCAACAGCGGGCCGCACGGCCTGTCCGAGGCGCTCTACGCCTTCACCTCGGCGGCGAACAACAACGGCTCGGCGTTCGCCGGCATCACGGTGAACACCGACTGGTATAACACCGCGCTCGGCCTCGCGATGGCCTTCGGCCGCTTCCTGCCGATGGTCTTCGTGTTGGGGCTGGCCGGATCGTTTGCGAAACAGCAGCCGGTGCCGGAAACCGCGGGGACGCTGCCGACCCATCGCCCGCAGTTCGTGGGGATGCTCGTCGGCGTCACCGTGATCATCGTCGCTCTCACCTTCTTCCCGGCGCTCGCGCTCGGGCCGCTCGCGGAGGGTCTGCACTAGATGTCCACCTCGACCATTGCGGGTACGCCGGTTCCGGCGCCCGCGCCGACCCCGCCGCCGGCTCCCCGACGGGTACAGGGGGGGCTGCTCGACCCGACGATGCTCCTGCGGTCGACGCCGGACGCGCTGCGCAAGCTCGACCCGCGCACGCTGTGGCGCAACCCGGTGATGTTCATCGTGGAGATCGGCGCGGTGTTCACTACTGTCCTGGCGATTCGGGACGAGACCGCGTTCAGCTGGCTGATCACGGTCTGGCTCTGGCTGACTGTGTTGTTCGCCAACCTCGCCGAAGCGGTTGCGGAGGGCCGCGGCAAGGCCCAGGCGGACGCGCTACGCCGCACCAAGACTGACACGATCGCCCACCGGCTGCGCGATGACGGCCGGCTCGAGGAGGTGCCCGCGCCGCGGCTGCGGCAGGGCGACACCGTCGTCGTCGAGGCGGGTCAGTTCATCCCCGGGGACGGCGACGTCATCGAGGGGATTGCCAGCGTCGACGAGTCGGCCATCACCGGTGAGTCCGCGCCGGTGATCCGGGAGTCCGGCGGTGACCGCAGTTCGGTGACCGGCGGCACCCGGGTGCTGTCGGACCGGATCGTCGTGCGGATCACTCAGAAGCCGGGCGAGAGCTTCATCGACCGGATGATCGCGCTGGTGGAGGGGGCGAATCGGCAGAAGACTCCGAACGAGATCGCGCTGAACATCCTGCTGGCCGCCCTGGCGCTCACCTTCCTGCTCGCTGTCGCGACCCTGCAGCCGTTGGCGATCTTCTCGAAGGCGCAGCTGCCGGGCGTGCCGGACACCAGCGCGCTGAACGGCGACGGCCTGTCCGGGATCGTGATGGTGTCGCTGCTGGTCTGCCTGATCCCGACGACGATCGGCGCGTTGCTGTCCGCGATCGGCATCGCCGGCATGGACCGGCTGGTCCAACGCAACGTGCTGGCCATGTCCGGCCGGGCCGTCGAGGCCGCCGGCGACGTCAACACCCTCCTGCTCGACAAGACCGGGACGATCACCATTGGCAACCGGGAGGCGCGGGCCTTCGTCCCGGTCGGCGGCACGTCGGAGAATGACCTGGCCAGCGTGGCCCAGTTGTCCTCGCTCGCGGATGAGACCCCCGAGGGCCGCTCCATCGTCGTGCACGCGAAGAACACCTACGGCCTGCGGGAGCGTAGTCCCGGCAAGCTCAGCCACGCCCGGTTCGTGGCGTTCACCGCCCAGACCCGGATGTCCGGGGTCGACCTCGATGCGATCGATGGGGGGCCGAACCGGCAGGTGCGCAAGGGAGCGGCCAGCGCGGTGATCACCTGGGTGCGAGATCTTGGTGGCACCGTGCCCGCGGAGACCGGGGAGATCGTGGACGGCATCTCCGCTTCCGGCGGCACCCCGCTGGTCGTTGCCGAGGCCACCGATGGCGGCACGGCCCGCGTCCTGGGCGTGATCCAGCTCAAGGACGTCGTCAAGCAGGGCATGCGTGAGCGGTTCGACGAGATGCGCCGGATGGGCATCCGCACCATCATGATCACCGGTGACAATCCGCGGACCGCCCGGTCGATCGCCGAGGAGGCGGGCGTCGACGACTTCCTCGCCGAGGCCACGCCCGAAGACAAGATGGCCCTGATCAAACGAGAGCAGGCCGGCGGCAAGCTCGTCGCAATGACCGGCGACGGCACCAACGACGCCCCTGCGCTCGCCCAGGCCGATGTCGGCGTGG
>NZ_CDWTNB010000095.1:0-6904 GCF_977947065.1 Frankia sp. CgJB1 | reverse complement strand
GGGGCGCTGACCACCTTCTCGATCGCCAACGACATCGCCAAGTACTTCGCGATCATCCCGGCGATGTTCGCGGCGATCTATCCCGGGCTGGACACGCTCAACCTCATGCGGCTGCACAGCCCGCAGTCGGCGATCCTCTCCGCCGTCATCTTCAACGCGCTCGTCATCCTCGCCCTGATCCCGCTGGCGCTACGCGGCGTCCGTTACACCCCGTCCAGCGCGTCGGCGATGCTGCGTCGCAACCTCTACATCTACGGCGTCGGCGGTCTGATCATCCCGTTCGTCGGGATCAAACTCATCGACCTTGTCATCCAGTTCATCCCGGGAGCCCGGTAACCATGCCTGCGACCCGACTTCCCTCCTTCGTGCGGCAGCATCTCGCCGCCTTCCGCGCACTGCTCGTGCTGACCGTGCTCACCGGCATCGCCTATCCGCTGGTCATCACGGCCATTGCGCAGCTTCCCGGGCTGAAGGACAAGGCGAACGGCTCGTTCGTCACGAACGCCAGCGGCCAGATCGTCGGTTCAGCCGAGATCGGCCAACTGTTCACCGACGACAAGGGCAACCCGATCCCCAAATACTTCCAGTCCCGCCCGTCGGCGGCCGGCGACGGGTACGATCCGACGTCAACGTCCGCGTCCAACCTCGGCCCGGAAGACATTGTCGACAGTTTCGACGACCCGGCCACCAAGGACGAGGACGAAAGCAGCCAGAGCCTGCTCACCCAGGTCTGCGCCCGCAGCAAGGCCATCGGTGACCTGGAAGGGGCCGACGGCCGGCGTCCCTTCTGCACCGCGAACGGCGTCGGCGCGGTCCTGTCGGTGTTCCGGACCGGCGGCACCACCGGACCGGTCACCCGGGCCGTCAGCATCAACGAGGAGTGCCCGGCCGCGCCCTTCGTCGCCACGTACCAGGGCGTCAAGGTCGAGTGCACCAAGCCCGGCGAGGACTACTCGGCCGGCATCACTGTGCCGATCAAGGGGCCGGGTAAGGGCACGGACAACCCGGTCCCGGCGGACGCGGTCACCGCTTCCGGTAGCGGCCTCGACCCCGACATCTCCCCGGCCTACGCCTACCTGCAGGTGAACCGGGTCGCGAAGGAACGCGGCCTCGACCCGGCCACGGTCCGCGCGTTGGTCCACGACCACGAAGACGGCCGGGCGCTGGGCTTCATGGGCGAACCCACGGTCAACGTCCTCGCCCTGAACCTGGCCCTCGACAAGACGACCAGGTAGCGGGACGCTCAGCCCCGAGGACACCCCCGGCGGAGGCCTCACGATGATTCGCACCCTGCCTGCCGTACCGCCCGGTTCACTGCCGGGAGATGACGCGTGACCAGCGTGCTCGTGGTGGACGACGACCCACGGCTGCTCCGCGCGCTACACATCACCCTGCGCGCCCGCGGCTACCAGGTCACCGTCGCCGCGGACGGAAGCCGCGCGCTCGCCGCCGCCGCCGAACACGAACCCGACATCATCCTGCTCGATCTGGGGCTTCCCGACCTCGATGGCGTCGACGTCATCCACGCCCTGCGCGGCTGGACCGCCGCCCCGGTCATCGTGCTCTCCGGGCGCGCCGGCAGCAGCGATAAGATCGTAGCGTTGGACGCCGGTGCCGACGACTACGTCACCAAGCCCTTCCGGGTCGACGAACTGCTCGCCCGGCTGCGCGCCGTCGTCCGGCGCACCCCGCCGCCCACCGAACCGCTCACCGTCGCCCTGGGTGACTATCTGATCGACCTCGACGCACGGCGCGTCACCCGCAAACCCGACAGCGCACGCCCGGACGGCCCCGCCGAGGTCCGGCTCACCCCCACGGAATGGCACCTGCTCGACGTCCTGGTCCGCCACCCCGAAAAGCTACTGACCTACCGGGATCTGCTGCCCCGGGCCGGCGGTCCCGCCCCCAAGGAGCAGAGCCACTACCTGCGCCAGTACATCGGCCGGCTGCGCCACAAACTTGAACTCAACCCGGCACAGCCCCGCCACCTCATCACCGAGCCAGGCATGGGCTACCGGTTCCAGCCATGACCTCGTTATCCACATGTGACCTCGTTGTCCAGCCATGACCTCATCGTCAAACTATGACCTCGTTGTCTGTTGACCGTCCCGCGATCTGAGGACCGCACCGCCCGCCGGCTGGGCGGACCCGCCGACCGTCGCGACCGGCAGCGTTACCACCATGGTCAGGCCCCCGCCGGGGGTGTCCTCCGGCGTCAGGGTGCCGCCCATCGCCTCCGTCAGGCCCCGGGAGAGCGCGAGGCCCAGCCCGATGCCGCTGTCGTTGTCGGTGTCGCCCAGCCGCTGGAACGGCGTGAACGCCTGGTCACGGTCCTCCGCGGGCAGTCCAGGCCCGCGGTCGATGACCCGCAGCTGGATCCGGTCGCGCAACGCACTAGCGGTGATCAGCGGGGGCTGGCCCGGGGGTGAATAGCGGGTCGCGTTGGATAGCAGGTTGGCGATCACCCGTTCCAGCAGCGCCGGGTCGGCGTAGGCCAGCGGAAGGTCGTCCGGGACCGTCACAGCCACGTCGCGAGCTGCCGGGCCCAGGTCGCGCAGCACGCCGGGAATCACGTCGTCGAGCCCGACCGGGGCGGGGAACACGCTCAGGCGTCCAGCCTGCAACCGGCTCATGTCGAGTAGGTTCTCCACCAGCCGGGCCAGATGGTCCAACGCTTCCTCAGCGGTGGCGAGCAGTTCCGCCTGCTCCTCGGCGCTCCACTCGACCTCGTTGCTGCGTAGGTTCGCGACTGCCACCGAGGCCGTGGCGAGCGGGCTGCGCAGGTCGTGGCTGACGGCAATGAGCAGGGCGCGGCGGGTGCGGTCCGCTTCGGCGAGTGGCCCGGCTTCCGCTGCCACCTGGGCCAGCCGCCGCTGTTCGAGGGCGACCGCGGCCTGCGCGGCGAAGGCGGTGAGTACCCGGCGGTCCGCCGCGGGCAGCGGCCGGCCCCGCAGGACCAACGTCAGGTTCTCGCTGACCGGTACCTCCGTGTCGGCCTCGTCCGGCCGTAGGCACGGGTCGGGCCCGGCGCTGTCGACTACCCGCCAGCCGTGACGGTCTGCCTTGTGGGCGCCGTTCTGACCGCCCTCGGCTGCGCGTTCGAGCAGGGCGACCGAGGTCAGCCCGAACCTCTCCCGCACCTGCGCGAGCAGTGCCGGCAGCGCCTGCTCGCCACGCAGCACGTTCCCGGCCAAGGTCGAGAGCATCTCCGCCTCCGCGGTAGCGCGTACCGCCTGGCTGGTCCGCCGGGCGGCCAGGTCGACCACGCTGCTCACCATCACCGCAACCGCCAGGAACGCCAGGAGTGCGAGCATGTTGTTACTCTCGGCGATGATGAAGCGGTGTATTGGTGGGATGAAGTAGTAGTTCAGCAGCAGCAAGCCGCCAAGCGCGGCCAGCAACGCCGGCAGCAGGCTGCCCACCAGCGCCACGGCGACCACCACGATCAGGAACCCCAGCACGTTGCTGGTCAGGTTGAGATCGGTCCGCTGGTGCGTCAACGCAAGGGTCAGCAGCGGCAGCAGCACGACCGCGGCCAAGACACCGGCAAGCCGCCGCCGGAGGGTCAGCTCACGGGCCCGGCGGGGCAGCAGCCGCCCCTTGCCCACCTCCTCGTGGGTGACCAGGTGCACGTCGATCGGCCCGGACAGTTTCGTTGTCGTGACGCCGATACCAGGGTCGATCATGTGGGCCAGCCGGCCGCGCCGGCTCGCGCCGAGCACGAGCTGGGTCGCGTTCTCCGCTCGGGCGAATTCCAGCAGCGCGATGGGAATGTCGTCCCCGGCCACCTGGTGGTAGCTGCCGCCCAGGCTCTCCACCAACACCCGCTGCCGGGCCAGATGCGCGGGCGACGCACCGGCCAGGCCATCGGATCGGGTGACGTGGACCGCAAGCAGGTCCGCACCCTTGGCGCGATCCGCGATCCGCGCCGCCCGGCGGATCAGTGTGTCGTCCTCAGGGCCGCCGGTCAGTGCGACAACCACCCGCTCCCGCGTCTCCCAGATGCCGGAGATCTGATGCTCGGTGCGGTAGTGATCGAGCTGTTCGTCCACCTTGTCGGCCAGCCACAGCAGTGCCAACTCCCGCAGCGCGGTCAGATTGCCGACCCGGAAGTAGTTGCCCAGCGCGGCGTCGATCTTGTCTGGGCCGTAGATGTTGCCGTGGGTCATCCGCCGCCGCAGCGCCTCCGGTGTCATGTCGACCAGTTCGACTTGTTCGGCGGCGCGTACCACCGCGTCCGGCACGGTCTCCCGCTGCGGGACTCCGGTGATCCTTTCCACGACGTCGTTGAGCGACTCCAGATGTTGGATGTTCAACGTCGACAGCACGTCGATGCCCGCGTTCAACAGCTCGTGGACGTCCTGCCAACGCTTGGCGTTCCGGCACCCCGGGACGGTCGTGTGCGCCAGCTCGTCGACGAGCACCACCGCTGGCGCGCGGGCCAGGATCGCATCCACGTCCATCTCAGTAAAGGTGGCACCGCGGTAGGAGACCGTGCGGCGGGGCATGATCTCCAATCCGTCCAGCAACGCGGTGGTCCGCGGTCGCCCATGGGTCTCCACCAGCCCGACCACGACGTCCGTTCCGCGTGCCTTGCGCCGCTGAGCCTCACAGAGCATGTCGTAGGTCTTGCCCACCCCCGGCGCCGCGCCGAGGTAGATCCGCAGTCTGCCGCTCGCCATACGCCCCAGTTTCCGCGTACGAGCCGCCGCTCACGAGCCTGCGGGGCGATACGTAACCGGCTGTTCGAGGAAGCCGGAGCGGGCTGTGCAATCCACACCGGCGGCAACCTCACGATACGTGGGCCAGCCGACGCCCTCGTCCTCCTCGCGCTGGTCACAGCCACCGCCGCTGCCTGAAGATCACGTACAGCATAATGGACACCAAGGCCATCAGGCCGAGCGCGAACGGGTACCCGAACTCCCAGCTCAGTTCCGGCATGGTCTCGAAATTCATCCCGTACACAGTGCCGATCAGGGTGGGCGCGAAGAGGATGGCCGCCCAGGCCGAGATCTTCTTGACCTCCTCGTTCTGCGCGAGGCTCGACTCGGTCAGCGTCTTCATCTCCTCGTTCTGCCGCTGCCCGACCAGCGCGGCGTTGACGGTCAGGATGTTCGCCAGCAGTTGGCGGAACCCCTCGATTCGCTCCACCACGCCCACCGCGTGGTCGGACACGTCCCGCAGGTACTGCTGCAGCTCGGGGTCCACGCCGTACTTGGCGAACCCCGCGGCCAGCGCGTCCAGCATGCCCAGCAGCGGCTTGGCCGCCCGCTGGAACTCGATGACCTCACGGGACAGCTCGTAAATGCGCCGGCTCACCGCCGGATCTCCCCTGAACACCTCGGTCTCGATCTCGTCGATGTCGTTCACCAACCCGTCCACCACCGGGGCGTAATTGTCGACGACCCGGTCCAGGATTGCGTACAACACCGCCTCCGGGCCGTGGGCCAACAGCTCCGGGTCGGACTCCATCCGCCGGCGCACCCGAGGCAGATCCGGCGCATCCCCGTGCCGAACTGTGATGACGAAGTCGTCCCCGACGAAGACGTGCAGTTCGGAAAAGTCAACCTCTTCCCGCGCGTCGTCATAGCGGGCGGCCCGCAACACCACGAACAGGGTCTTGCCGTACCGTTCCAGCTTCGGCCGTTGATGCGCCTGCACCGCGTCCTCGATCGCCAGCTCGTGCAGGTCGAACTCGGCCGCGATCGAAGCGATCTCCCGCTCGTCCGGGTGGACCAGACCGATCCACGCCAGATCCTGCTTGTTCCGGCCCCGGCGGTCCCGCAGCAACTGGTAGGTCTCGCCCAGCGAGCCCGGCCGCGCCAAGCGCCGGTCGGCGGCGTAAAACGCGTTCTCCACGACAGTCATCACGTCAGCTTCCCGGGCCGCGAACGGCATCCGCGTCCGCCCGCATGGTTATGTCGGCAGGGTCAGGCCGGGGCGGCAGCCGCTGCGCAACGACCTCCCGACGGTGCGCAGCTGGCTGATGCCGCCCGACGTGGTCGTCTCACCTGCGACGGGACTGCTCGGCTAGATCATCAGTCTGACGGGGCAGGCTCAGGCGAGGGGGGTCACCGAGGCGACGGGGGTCACCGAGTCAGCCCAGGACAGACGGCAACTATGGCCGGGACTCATCCCGCCACCCCCCTCCCACCAGGCGCCCGCAGGCGCGACTAGTCCAGGCGGGGTGACCGCGACAACCACACCCGGCCGAAGCCGGGCGACACCGAGCACCCCTCCTCGTCAGAGCTTTGGCACTGCGCGGCGTAATCCCCACCGGGAAGCCACTTGGGCTCACCCCTTAGCCCGGGGAGAGCTGTCCTGACCCGGGGCGTCTCTCGACGTTCAAGGTCAGTGGCCTATGTCCGCGCAGACGCCTCACCGAACGAGGTGCTGCCCGGCCAGGATGCCCCCGCACGCCAGCTCGTGTCAATGTCGGCAACCAGACCAAACGGCGCGCACCCCGACGAAACACACGTCCGGGCCGGACCACGCCAGTGTCGCCACCCGCGCGCCTCGCCGAGGTGACCTGCGCCACCCGGACGTTTCCCGCGGGCGGGTCGGCTCTTGGCAGCGCATTCTCGGTCTCGATCGTCACTGGGGCTGGTTGATCCACATTCGGATGGGGAGCGGGGCGGCGTGGGACGGCGGCGGAATCGCCCTCGGCATCGATGCCGACGTCGTCTCCCGAAAAACCCGACTCCCGGCTTTAATGGCGTCACGTTGGGTGAGGGCCCGCATCGGGCTCGCACCGGCAGCGGTCCCCAGGTCCTGGCTGCTCTCCGCACCCTGGTGATCAGCCTGCTCCGGTTCGCTGGTTTCGCCAACACCGCTCGAGCCTTACGCCGCCACGCCGCTATCCCGACCAGGAGATCACCCTCGTGACCAGCATAAATACGACTTT
>NZ_CDWTNB010000094.1:0-14985 GCF_977947065.1 Frankia sp. CgJB1 | reverse complement strand
GGAGATCCGCGGTCACCGGCGGACCTACGTCGGCGCGCTGCCCGGCCGCATCGTCCGGGCGATCCGCGAAGCGGGCTCGATGAACCCGGTGGTGCTGCTCGACGAGGTCGACAAGCTGGGCGCCGACTACCGGGGGGACCCAACGGCGGCGCTGCTGGAGGTCCTCGACCCCGAGCAGAACCACACCTTCCGGGACCATTACCTGGAGGTGGATCTCGACCTGTCCGACGTGCTGTTCCTGGCCACGGCGAACGTGCTGGAGGCGATCCCGGCGCCGCTGCTCGACCGGATGGAGCTCATCCGGCTCGACGGCTACACCGAGGACGAGAAGGTCGTCATCGCCCGCGAGCATCTGCTGCGCCGTCAGCTCGACCGCGCCGGGCTCGCCGTCGACGACGTGACGGTCGGCAACCACGTCCTGCACGCGCTCGCCGGAGAGTACACCCGTGAGGCCGGCGTGCGTGACCTGGAACGCTCGCTCGCCCGGCTGCTGCGCAAGGTCGTCGCCCGGGTGGCGCTCGGCGAGGCCACCCTGCCGGTGACGATCGATGCTGGAGACCTGCCCGGCTACATCGGCCGGCCGCGGCACACCCCGGAGTCGGCGGAGCGCACCGCCCTCCCGGGCGTGGCGACGGGCCTGGCGGTGACCGGCGCCGGCGGTGACGTCCTGTTCGTCGAGGCGTCGCTGGCCGACCCGGAGACCGGCGGGGCCGGGATCATCCTGACCGGGCAGCTCGGCGACGTGATGAAGGAGTCGGCACAGATCGCACTGTCCTACCTGCGCTCGCACGGGGTGGAACTGGAACTTCCCGTCGGGGATCTGGCCGACCGCGGTGTCCACGTGCACGTCCCCGCGGGTGCGGTGCCAAAGGACGGGCCGAGCGCCGGGGTAACGATGACGACGGCCCTGGCGTCGCTGCTGTCCGGCCGGCCGGTCCGGGCGGAGGTGGCGATGACCGGCGAGGTATCGCTGACCGGGCGCGTGCTACCGATCGGCGGGGTGAAGCAGAAGCTGCTCGCCGCGCACCGCGCCGGCATCACCACGGTGCTGCTGCCGGCGCGCAACGGCCCGGACCTGGACGACGTCCCGGCGCCGGTGCGCGACGCGCTCACCGTCCACCTGGTGACCGACGTCCGGGAGGTGCTGGACCTGGCCCTGGAGCCTGCCTTCGCCACCGGGCGCGCCGACCGGCCGGGCCACGGCGGGCGCTCCTCCACACCGCTGGCCGCCTGAGGATCTGAAGGCCGACCAGGTGCCGGGAAGAGGGTGAGCGAGAGCCAGCGACACGCCGGGGACGAGGTAAACACCATGTGACGAGGGGCGCGGAAGACGCAGATGGCGGCTACGGTCGGGGCGTGGATCGTGGTCGCTGTCTTCGGCAGGAGCGCATCGCACAGCAGCGCATCCTGGGGCTCAGTCGACAAGGGGTGCGCCAGCGACCGCGGGACAATCGCGGGCCCGCCCATCCGCCGAACCGGCCACCCGGCCGGCGCAGGCGCACCCGCTAGGCCGTCTTGCCCTCGGCAGCCGCATCGACAAGCGGCTGCTTCTCCCGTGCCGGTCCGGACCACCCGTGCCGGTCCGACGCCGCGGCGGCAGGCGTGCCCGTCGACCCGCTGTCGGCCCACTTCCCCCTCCCCCTGCCCGACTGCGCGCTTCGATCCCGGTCGGTCCCAGGCCGCGGGAGTCGGTCACATCCCCGCCTATTAAAGTTTAAAGTGACCCGAACCCATGGGCGGCATGGCGGAGGGACGCAGGCAGTGTGGATGCCCTCAGGCGGGGTTGGGTCGGTCTTGCGCTGTTCTTCGCTGCCCTGGTCCTGATGCCGATCCTGGTGTTCAGTTATCACAGCCAGGAACCCCGGTCCGGTCCGGCCCCGGCGGCATCCCCCGCACCCGACGGTCGTCCATCCCGGCCCGGCCCGGACGCGGTGCCCACGCCGTCGTCGACGATGTCCGTCGCGCCGTTCACCTTCGCCGGCATCCACCAGAGCGAGACCATCTCGGGATTCCGCACCATCCGGGTGGAGACGACGGGCTACGCCGGCACCCTGACGTACGTGCTGAATGGACCGATCGGGCCGTACCGGCGGGATCTCCCCGGCCCGCCGTACCTGTTCACGCCGCATCCCGGCGGATGGCAGACTTCCGAGGTCCCGGACGGGCTGTACACCCTGACCGCGATCCTGGTCGGAGCCGGGAACACTCAGATCTCCATCAGCTTTACCGTCAGTAACTGAACAGGGACCGTAAGATGATCTCGGCGGAGCAGGCACTCAGCTATCCCGATGAGAACCCGAGGGTGCACGTGACGACGGCGACCGCAGACCATAGTGTCAGCGGGATGGATCGACTGGTGTGGATCGACTGCGAGATGACCGGCCTGGACGCCGCGTCGGATCTACTCCTGGAAGTGGCCTGCTTGATCACGGACAGTGAGCTCAACATCCTCGACGAGGGCATCGACCTGGTCATCTCGGCGCCGGAGGAGGCGCTGCAGACCATGGAGCCGGTCGTCCGCGAGATGCACGAGGCCTCGGGCCTGACCGCCGCCGTCCAAGCCTCCACCTTGTCCCTCGCCGACGCGGAGCGCCAGCTCCTCGACTACGTCCGCACCCGGATTCCCGAGATGCGCAAGGCCCCGTTGTGCGGCAACTCGATCGCCACGGACCGCACCTTCCTCGCACGCTACCTGCCGTCACTGGACGCTCACTTGCACTACCGCATGATCGACGTCTCGTCGATCAAGGAGCTCGCCCGCCGCTGGTACGTGCGGGCCTACTACGCGGCTCCGGTCAAACGCGGCGGCCACCGGGCCCTAGCGGACATCCAGGAGAGCATCGAGGAGCTGCGCTACTACCGACGGGCCGTGTTCGTCCCCCAGCCGGGGCCGGGCACCGAGCAGGCCCGCGCGATCGCCGCCGAGATCCGCGACCAGGCCGATGCGTCGCTGGCCGCCCTGACCGCCGGAGGCTCCGAGCACCCGCAACCAGACGACCCGGCCGGTTCACCCGCGCGGCTTAGCGGGGGATCTTCCACCGCCCGCCTGAACGGGCAGTGATCTCGGCGAGCGCGGCCAGTGCGGTGAGCGCAGCCAGCATGACCGGGGTAACCCCTTGCCCATCCGGTGGCGCGGACCGGTACGATAGCTTCGCTTGGTCAGGCGGCGTGGGTGGAACATCCCGGATTCGGAACATCCCGGATTCGCACCGGTCGGAGGATCTCCGGTCCGGCCGGGTGTCCTCCTTCGGCATGGCAGCCAGGTTCTGGTGGGTGTAGCTCAGCTGGTAGAGCACCGGGTTGTGGTCCCGGTGGCCGCGGGTTCAAGTCCCGTCACCCACCCCAGAGCGATATCCCGCCGACCAGGCCCCGCAGGGTAGCGGACGGAGGCCCACCGCGGCAGCCGTGCGGCCCCGCCGGGCTCACTCGATGTCGAACAACCCCTGGCGGACCGCGTACATCACGGCTTCCATCCGCGAGTGGAGCTGCAGTTTGTCCAGAATGTTACGAACGTGGTTCTTGACCGTGTTCTCACTGATGAACAGCTTGCGGGCAATCTCGCGGTTCGCGCGCCCCTCAGCGACCAGCTTCAGCACCTCGAGTTCTCGCGCGGTCAGGTGCGGGGCGTGCACCCGAGGACGGTCCTCGGTACCACGGGCCATCGTGGCGAACTCGACCATCAACTTCGATGCCATCGAAGGACTGATCAGACTCTGCCCATTGTGGACGGCCCGCACCGCGTCGGCCACCTCGTGCGGCGGAATCGACTTCAGCAGGTACCCGACCGCACCCGCCTTGATCGCCTCGAACAGGTCGGACTCCTCGTCCGAGACCGTGAGCATCACGATACGAGTGCGCGGAACAGCACGTTTGATGGCACCCGCCGCGGCGATCCCGTCCCGGCCCGGCATCCGGACATCCATCAGGACGATGTCCGGCGACGTCTCGGAGGCCAAGGTCAGAGCCTCTTGACCGTCACCGGCCCGGCCGACGACGCTGATGTCCTCCTCAATCTCCAGGACCGTCTGCAGGCCCTGGAGGAACAACTCATGATCATCTACTACGAGGACCCGGATCGGCGCGGAGCCCTCGACGGAGTCGGCTTCAGCGGCCGACGGCGGCACGACACTGGCCGTCATCACACATCCGGGAATCAGGATCGAATCGTCCGAGCGGCGGCAACCCGGACGCGAACGAAAGATGGTTCGGACACCATCCCACTCTACGTGATGAAGTACACACCCGAGGTCGTGACGGCGCCGAAGTGGTGCCGCCATCTCGCCCGATAAACGCATCCGACATGCCGGAAATAGTACGCGGTGGACGCTGCCACCCACCCGCATATGACCATGTTCGCGCGGCGAGTCGCGCCGGGTTTCCTCCTGGCAACGACCCCGGCGACCAACGCGAGCCAGCAGCACCAGCAAGATCATTAGATATCGAGCAAGGGCGATTGAGTGGCCACATGGCGGTTTATGCAGGAAATTACCGAGTATTATTACACCGATACAGTCATCTAAGAACCCTCGAAATAATGGGCCGCTTTGCCTGGCGTGATCGGCGGATGACCGTCAATATCACCGGTATGGCCGCAGCATCCAACAGCTCCCAGCCACGACTCCACATTAAGCCGGGTACCACCTGGTCCGAGGCGTTCGCCACCTGCCGCCAGATTGCCCCCGAGGCGTTCGACGAGGACCGCCTCCGTAATCTCTGGGGCGGGCACTGGCATCGAACTGGAAACCCACTGCACAGCCTGTCCCCCGTCGACGGCACACCGATCGCCGGGCCCACGATGATCGAGCTGGACGAGGCCCGGGAGGCGATCCGGGCCGCTCTCGACGACCACAAGCACTGGCGCGACGTGGCGCTGCCCGAGCGCAAGGCCCGGGTACGCGCCGCCGTCGACGCCATCGACGCCCACCGCGACCTGCTGGCTCTCCTGCTCGTCTGGGAGATCGGCAAGCCCTGGCGGCTGGCGCGCACCGACGTCGACCGTGCCCTCGACGGGGTGCGCTGGTACATCGACGAGATCGACGGCATGATCGCCGGGCGCACCCCGCTACCCGGTCCGGTGAGCAACATCGCCAGCTGGAACTACCCGATGAGCGTGCTCATGCATGCCGTGCTCGTCCAGATCCTCGCCGGCAACGGCACCATCGCCAAGACCCCGACCGACGGCGGCGCCGCCTGCCTGACGCTGGCGAGCGCGCTGGCCCGCCGGGAGGGTCTGCCGGTCTCGCTGGTCTCCGGATCGGGTTCCCGGCTGAGCTCGGCGCTGGTCCGCGCCCCCGAGATCGGCTGCCTGGCCTTCGTGGGCGGCCGGTCGGCGGGTGGCCAGGTCGCCGCCGCCCTGGTCGACACCGGTAAGCGCCACTTCCTCGAGCAGGAGGGCCTCAACGCCTGGGGCATCTGGGACTTCTCCCAGTGGGACGTGCTCGCCGCCCATCTGAAGAAGGGCTTCGAGTACGGCAAGCAGCGCTGCACCGCCTACCCCCGCTACGTCGTCCAGCGCCAACTGTTCGACAGGTTCCTCCAGATGTACCTGCCGGTGGTCTCCGGCGTCCGGTTCGGCCACCCCCTCGCTGTCGCCGACGACACCGACCCGCTGCCCGAGCTGGACTACGGCCCGGTCATCACCGCGGACAAGGCGACCGAGCTGGCCGCGAAGATCGACGAGGCGATCACGAAGGGCGGCGTGCCGATCTACCGCGGAGACCTCGCGGACGGCCGGTTCATCCCCGGGCAGGACACCTCCGCCTACGTGCCGCCGGTGGCGGTCCTGAGCCCGCCGGCGTCGTCTGCGCTGCACCACGCGGAGCCGTTCGGCCCGGTCGACACCATCGTCGTCGTCGACTCGGAGGCCGAACTGCTGGCGGCGATGAACGCCTCCAACGGCGCGCTGGTCGCCTCACTGGCCTGCGACGACGAGTCCCATGCCCGCCGGCTCGCCGGGGAACTGCAGGCGTTCAAGGTCGGAGTCAACAAGCCGCGCTCCCGCGGCGACCGGGACGAGCCGTTCGGTGGCCGCGGCGCCTCCTGGAAGGGGGCCTTCGTCGGCGGTGTCCATCTGGCCAGAGCCGTCACCGTGGGCGCGGACGCCGACGAGCGGCTCGTCGGCAACTTCCCGAGCTACTCCCTCTACCCGGCCGTCTGACCTGCCCGGCCGCTCCTGCCAGAAGGAGGATTCGGCTAGGCCGGCAGGCCGTGCTCGGCGAGTGGTCCGAGGCGCAGGCCGGCGTCGTCGCAGCACGCGGCGATCCCGGGCAGAGCCCCGAGCGCGCTGCGCCAGGCCTCGGGGGCCGATGTGCAGTCACAGTCGTGCAGCAGCACCGTGGCGCCCCCGCGCAGGTCGGGGGCGAGGGTGTCCAGCACGCTGCCCGGCGTCGCCTCGGCCGTCCAGTCGCGTCCCCACGCCGACCACAGGACGGGGCTGAGGTCGAGGCGGCGGGCCGCGACGAGCAGCCCGGCCGAGAGGATGCCGTGCGGCGGCCGGACGAACCGCGGCGCGCGACCGGTGATCTCGACGACCAGGTCCCGGGTGCGGGCGAGATGGTCGTGCGTGGAGCGGGGACCGCGCAACAGCATCGGGCGATGATCCCAGCCGTGCACGGCCAGCTCGTGCCCGGCGGCAGCCATCTCCCTCGCCAACGTCGGTGCACGTTCCAGCAGACCACCGAGGACGAAGAACGTCGCCCGCACGTCGAGTTCGGCGAGCACGTCGAGGAACTGCGGCGTGGACACGGGATCCGGACCATCGTCGAAGGTGAGCGCGACGTGATTAGGCGCGCCGAGCCCTGCGAGCGCCGGCGTCCACCGCAGCCGTAGTCGACGCAATGTGGTGAGCGACGGAATGCCGTAGGTGAACCCGGCCACGCCGCCCAGGGTCAACGCCGCGGCGGCAGTACGGCGGGCCATGGTGGGCCTGCGCGTCGCAACGGACCGCGTCATGGCGAAAACTCTGCCACAGATCCGGTCTCGCCTTCCGACCAGCACCCCCATGCCCGCCGCCACAGGGCAGCCCGCCGCCATGGGTACTGCCATGTCCTACCCACCCCCCACCCTCCGTCTCGGCCACGACCGCCCGCGGTAGCGGGAGCTACTCGGGTCTCTGGATAGAACAGTTATGGGAGGTACGTTCGGTAATGTCCGTTCGTGGGGACGGCACACCCGTCACCAGAACAGCGCCGGGCGGGAAGCACGATGAGGTGGTGGGTAGCCGGGCAGAGTCGGACGTGATCGGGGATCCGGTGATACCGGCCCGGTGCGGCGGGGCAGGAAGGGGCGGACCGTGCGGATCGGACGGCTGGGACCGGTCGGCTGGCTGTTCGTCGTCGCGATCGTCCTGGTCGGGGGCACCCTGGTGGTGAACAGGACCTCCGACGACAGGCCACGGGTGGCGTTGTGGGGCGACTCGCTCGCCTGGGAGGCGGGTAGCGCCTTCGACGAGGCGGCCCGCGCGGACGGCGGGACCGCCGTGCTGGTGCGCACCTGGGGTGGCACGGCACCCTGCGACTGGCTCATGGACATCCGCGACCAGGCGCGGCGTTGGCGGCCGACCACCGCGGTTCTGGTGTTCTCCGGCAACCAGGTGACGCCCTGCATGCAGGGTCGTGACCTGGTGACGGCCTACCGGGAGGACGTGACGAAGGCCGTCAAGATGCTGACGAATCAGGGCATCGGCGTCGTCCTCGTGGATGCGCCGCCACGGCGTGACCAGACGGTCGACGAGGCCGGGATGACCCTGTTGGACCGCCTGTGGCGCCAGATCGCCGCAGAGCACGAACGTACCCGGGTGGTCCCCGCGGGCCGGGTGCTGACCATGAACGGCCGGTTCACCTCGACGATGCCCTGTGCCGCGGGCGAGACCTGCGAGCCCGGGGGGATCGTCACAGTCCGCAGCCCCGACGGGGTCCACTTCTGCCCGTTGCTCCAGAAGCCGATGGCGGCCTGCCCGGTCCCGTCCCCTGGCGCCGTCCGCTTCGGCACCGCGATCGCTCGGGAGACCCTCCAGCCGGCCGAGGGCTGACCGCCAGCCGACCGACCAAGGGCCGACCGGGCGGGATCCACCATCTTCCGGTCTTCCCGGGGCTTCCGGGACTTCGTGGGACCTCGTCGAGAATCCGCCGGCATGTTCAGGCGACCTTGCGGTGCATCCCGATCCGACGGCCGCTCAGCGAACGACGATGATTACCCAGCTCGTCGTGCCAGGAGAGGAACGTCTGATCGGACGCGCCGACCTGGGAGAGCTTGTAAGCGAGTTCGGCGGCGAGCGCCTCGACCTGGTGCGGCCGGTGGACCCGGACCCACAGACCGTGCTCGTCGAACGCGGCGACCCTGGCGCGGTCCCGCAGGTCGGCGTCCAGCTGGTCGGCGAGTTCACCGGGTGTGGCGATTCCGCTGGGCAGCCGTGACCAGGCGATCTCCATCAACAGACCGTTCGCCTTCATGATCCCCTCCTCTGATCGCCGCCGGCCC
The DNA here is from genome assembly GCF_977947065.1 of Frankia sp. CgJB1. Lineage (NCBI taxonomy): Bacteria > Bacillati > Actinomycetota > Actinomycetes > Frankiales > Frankiaceae > Frankia > Frankia sp. CgJB1. The sequence continues at coordinate 6,507 of NZ_CDWTNB010000094.1, read as the reverse complement.
CGGGTGACCGCTCGGCCGATCGGGGCGACGGGCGGGCTTGCTCGTCGCCCCGTGAGGGCATCCCCTCAGGCTTGAGGGCGAACCATGACATTACGGAATGAGGCCGCCCTCGCCGGTCAGCCAGCCGCTTGACGGTCAGCCAGCCGCTCGCCGATCCGCACCGCTGTCCGCGGTCGGGCTGAGATCCGCGGGCGTGACGGACTCCGCGGGCGTGACGGACTCCGCGGTGAAGGCGGCCCACAGGCGGGAGTACAGGCCTCCGGCGTGCACCAGCTCGGCGTGCGGCCCCTGCTCGACCACCCGGCCGTCCGCCATCACGACCACCCGGTCGGCCCGGGCCGCCGTGGTGAGCCGATGGGCGATGACGATCGTGGTCCGCCGGGTGGCCACCGCCTCCGAGGCGGCCGTGACCGCCGCCTCCGTCGCGAGGTCGAGCGCCGCGGTCGCCTCGTCGAACAGCAGGATGTCCGGGTCGGCGAGCTCCGCGCGGGCGAGCGCCAGGAGCTGACGCTGGCCGGCGGACAGTCCCCGGCCGCGTTCGCCGACCAGATGATCGTAGCCGTCGGCCAGGCGGGTGATGAACGCGTGGGCGCCGACCGCCCGCGCCGCCGCCACGACCTCGGCGTCGGAGGCATCCGGCCGAGCGTAGGCGATGGTGTCCCGGACCGTCCCGGAGAACAGGAACGGCTCCTGCGGAACGACACCGAGCCGTCGCCGGTAGGCGGGCAGGTCGAAGTCGCGCACGTCGACGCCGTCCACCCGCACCGCACCCTCGGTCACGTCGTAGAACCGGGCGATCAGCTTCACCACCGTGGACTTGCCCGCGCCGGTCTCCCCGACCAGGGCGACTGTCTCCCCCGGGGCGATGCGCAGGCTCACCCCGTTCACGGCGTTTCCCGCCGGCCCGGAGTTTCCCGCCGGCCCGGAGTTCTCCGTCCGCGCGGCGGTGCTTCCCGTGTAGGCGAACCGGACGCCGGCCAGGACCACCTCGCCGGCCAGCCGCCCGACCGGTCGCGGGTGCTCGGCCGGCGGCGTCGAGGTCGGAGTCCGCAGCAGCTCGGAAAGCCGGCGCAGACCGACCCGGGCCTGCTGATAACCGTCGAACACCTGGGACAGTTGCTGCACCGGCGCGAAGAAGAGGTCCACATAGAGCAGGAACGCGAGTAGTGCTCCCGGCGACAGGAATCCGCCGACGGCAAGGTGGGCGCCGATTCCCAGCACGAGAGCACCCGCGACCCGGGAGAGGAACTCGACGAACGGGAAGTAGGGAGCGATCATCCGTTGTGCCCGCAGCCGCGAGCGGCGGTAGCTGTCCGCGAGCTCGCGGAACCTCGCCTGGTTGACCGCTTCCCGGCCGAACGCCTGGGCGATGCGCAGGCCGGTCAGGTTCTCCTGCAGCGATGCGTTGACGGCGCTGACTCGTTCCCGGGACTCGGTGTAGGCGGCGGAGGAGCGACGCCGGAACACCACCGTCGCCACGACCAGGATCGGCAGTACGGCGACGACGACCAGGGCGAGCTCGGCGTCCAGCACGATCAGCGCCACCAGGACGCCGAAGAAGGACAGCAGGCTGACGATGGCGGTGGTCAGGCCGGTCTGCAGGAAGGTCGACAGGGCGTCGACGTCGGTCGTCATCCGGGTCATGATCCGGCCGGCGAGCTCGCGCTCGTAGTAGTCGAGCCCGAGGCGCTGCAGCTGCGCAAAGGTCTTCACCCGCAGGATGTAAAGCAGCCGCTCCCCCATCCGGCCCGTGACACGGGTCTGCCACACCTGCACCGCCCAGTTGACCAGTACCACCGCCAGCGCGACACCGGCGGTGGCGAACAGGACGTCACGTGCCCCGACACTCACACCGGCGTCGACGGCATGCCGCACCAACGCCGGCAGGGCGAGACCCGCGACGGCGTCGGCCGCCACCAGCAGCAGGCCCAGGACGAGCGGCCAGCGGACCACGGCCAGCAGCCGGTGCAGCGAGAATGCCGGGTCGGGGGCGGCCGCCGCAGCCTGGTCGACCCGCGGCTCGTCGAGCGCCGGGGGCAGGGCGTCGACCCGGGCGAGCAGATCGGGGGTCGCCGGCATGTCACCGAAGGGGCCCCCGCCGCCGAGCCCCCGGCCGAGACCGCCCCGGGTAGCACCGCCCCGGAGACCACTTCCTTTTCCTTGCCTACTTCCTTGCCCACTTCCTTGCCTATCCAGAGCCTTTTGTGTCCGATTTATCCCTCTGGATAGGCAAGAAAGGTCGGGGTCGGGGGACGGGGACGGGAGCTGGTCGGGAAGGCCCTCACCGGGGCCGGCGAGCAGATGGCGGAACAGAGGACATCGGGCCGTCAGTTCGGCCTCGGTCCCGACGTCGACGATCCGGCCGGCGTCGAGCACGGCGATCCGGTCGGCGAGGCGCAGGGTGGAGCGCCGGTGCGCGATGAGCAGGGTGGTGCGGCCACGCATGATCGTCCGGAGCGTGTCGTGGATCTCGGCCTCGATCCGGGCGTCCACGGCCGAGGTCGCGTCGTCGAGGAGCAGGACGCGGGGATCGGTGAGTAGCGCGCGGGCGAGCGCGACGCGCTGGCGCTGGCCGCCGGAGAGGGTCAGGCCCTGTTCCCCCACGACGGGGTCATAGCCGTCGGGCAGGCCGCGGATGAAGACGTCCGCCTGCGCCGCCTGCGCGGCCGCGACGATCTGGTCATCCGTGGCACCCGGCCGGCCGTAGGCGATGTTCGCGCGCACCGTGTCGGAGAACAGGAAACTGTCCTCGAAGACGACCCCGATCTGCGCCCGCAGCGACGATAGTGTCACCGTGCGGATGTCCACACCGTCAAGCCGGACCGTCCCGGCCTGGGGATCGTAGAACCGCGACAGCAGCATCGCGACCGTCGACTTGCCCGAGCCGGACGTGCCGACGAGGGCGACCGTCTCCCCCGGCTCGATCCGCAGGCTCACGTCCCGCAGCGCGGGGCGGGACGGAACGTAGCCGAACGTGACACCGTCCAGGTCGACCAGCCCGCGGACCCGGCCAAGGCGCACGGCGCCCGGCCGGTCCGTGATCGCCGGCTGCGAATCGATGATCTCGAAGATGCGTATCGTGCTGGCCTTGGCCTGCTGGCCCACGGTGAGCAGACCGGCGAGGGTCCGCGTCGGCCCGATCAGGGCGCCCAGATAGGTGCTGAACGCGAGGAAGGTGCCGAGGGTGATCCGGTCCGTCAGCGCCAGCCAGCCGCCGAGCGCCAGCACCGCGACCTGGCCGAGCGCGGGAACGGCCTGCATCGCCGCACCGAACCTGCTGGTGATGCGCACCGCACGCATCCGAAGCGCGAACAGCCACCGGGCGTCCACCGCCAGCCGGTCCAGCTCGCGGGCCTCCTGCCCGAACCCCTTCACCACCCGGACGCCGGCGACGGCCTCCTCGACCACTCCGGCGACCTCGCCGGCCTGCTGCTGCGCCGCCCAGGTCGCCGGGAAGACCGTGCGTCGGGCGCCGTAGCCGACGATGAACAGCGCCGGCCCCAGCGCGAGCGCGATGACGGTGAGCAGCGGGGACAGCCAGGCCATCACCACAAGGGACACGACGAAGAGCACCAGGTTGCCGCTCATCATCGGCAGATAGGACAGCAGACCCTGGACCACGGTGACGTCCGAGATCGCCCGGCTCACCACCTGCCCGATCTGGAGCTGGTCCTGCCGGGCCCCGTCGAGGCGCTCGATGGCGCTGAAGACGGCGTCGCGCAGGTCGTACTGGACATCGAGGGAGAGCCGGCCACCGACGTAGCGTCGGACGAACGCGGCGGCGAAGACGACGACCCCGGCCCCGAGCAGAATGGCGACATAGGGTGCAAGAAAGTGACGGTGCGTGACGACGACGTTGTCGATGACCTGCCGCTCGACCAACGGGACGGCGGCCGTGACGAGCGTGCCGAGCAGCGCGGCGCCGAAGGCCAGGGCGGCGTTGCGGCGGTACAAGAGGATCTCGCGGAGGATCCTGCGCAGCCAGCCGACCGCCGGTTTCTCCGGTCCGGGGCCCCGGCTTTCTCCGGCCCGGCCTCCTCGGCTTTCTCCTCGGTGGCCGTAGGTGAACCGGGAGCCACCGGGGAGCCGGGGCGGCAGGCCCCTCGGCTGGTTGGGGCCGTGGGCGTGGACTGGGCAACTGCGATCGCTCGACGGGACCCGGACCCGGGTGCAGGCTGGGGTCCGGCCGATCCGGCGGTCCGTGCGAGGGACGGGCCGTGTCAGCGGACGATGCTTCGGAGCTCGCGGTGGGCCTCCAGGTCGTCAGGTCCGATTCGGTACCCGCGTGACGCCGGTCCGGATCGGACGCGAGGGAAGGGACGAGACGCCAAAGCCACCGCGTCCCGGCCTCACCGCGGTGTCCCGGCCTGACCGTACGTCCGGCAGGCCCGCGGCGTCGGCCACGTCATGTCTATCAGCGAAACATTCCTGGAACCCCGCTGATGCCCGTTACGGCTCCGAGCCGAGACCACAGGCAGCCCCGGGACCCGGGCAAGATCCCGGGTAAGACCAGCCCCGGAGGACACGCAGGGACCCGGAGCCGCCGCCACCAGTGATCTCCAAGGTGGCCGCCGCTACCGAGCGCCGTGCCTGCACCCCCGGCCACTCGTCTCCAGCGCCTGGTAGAGTTCTGCATGTCGCCGTGGGGACGCGGAGGCAACGCGCCGCTAGCTCAATTGGTAGAGCAGCGGACTCTTAATCCGCGGGTTCGGGGTTCAAGTCCCTGGCGGCGCACCCGTATCTACCAGGTCGCATGACTCTCGGTAGTCTCTTCCAGAAGGTCTCTGTACCCACTTCTGTACCCCAGCCTCTCTATACCCTGGTGGATGCCCTGATGGCAGACGCCCCGGGCGCTGCAAGGTACACAGCCATCCCGGGGCGCCGCCGATTCGCTCGGGTACACGGTCAGCCCGCGAGCTCCTCCCCGCCCTCCTCTTCGTCGTCCGCCTGATCGCCGAAGATCCGGTCGAGCCGGCCGACCGCGTCGCGCTGGGTCTCCGGCATTACGTGGGTGTAGGTGTTCATGGTGAGCTGGATCGTGGAGTGCCCGAGCAGCTCCATCACCGTCCGCGCCGCTACACCCTCGGCAAAGAGCATCGACGCGAAGGCGTGGCGCAGATCATGCAGCCGCAGCCACGGCAACCCGGCCTGACGGCAGGGTCTGCCAGACGTGCAGCGTCGCTCCGTCGATGTCGACGTCCGTCCAGCGCAGGCCGAGGATCTCGCCACGCCGTAGCCCGAGCATCAGTGCGCAGGCGAAGACCGCTTCCAGCCGCTCGCCGCGGAGCACATCGACGAGCCGGCGCGCCTCTTCCGGGCGCAGGGCACGGACCTCGCGATGCGGTGTCGGTGGCGCCTTGACCGCTTTCGCGACGTTGCGCGCCACGAGGTCCAGCCGTTCGGCCTCCGCCAGCGCGTTGCGGATCAGGCTTTGCACGTGGCGGACGCTCCCCGCCGACAGCCCCGACTTCTTCGCCGCCGCGACGAGCCGCCGCACGTCCAACGGGGTCAGCTTGTCGAGCTGCACACGGCCGATCATCGGCACGATGTGCGTGGTGATCAGCCAACGGTAGGCCCGCAGCGTCGACGCCCGCGTTCCGTCGTCCTCCTTGATGGCGAGCCACTCCGTCAGCCACACCGCGACCGTCCGGCGCTCTGCCGTGACGTTGACGCCGAGTTCGGCCGCATTCCTGACCTTGGTGAGCTTCTCGCGGCATTCCTTCTCCGTCTTGCCGTAGACGGTCTTACGGACGCGCTTCCCGTCCGCCCAGCCGAGATCGATGCGACCGACCCACAGGCCGTCGCTCGCCCGCTGAAACAGCGCCCCCTCACCCTGGGAACGCCGCCGCTTCCGCCGGTCCTTCCCGGCCCCCTCCCCCGCGGCCATCAGGCGACATCAGGGGGTTGCCGTCGGTCCATTCGACGTTGTCGTACCACGGGCAACCATAGCGGCTGTCGCCCATGTCGCAGGCGAATGTCGTCTCACCGTCGGGTTGTGGGTATTCGCGTCCCTGGCCGTTCTTCCACCGGTCGAGATGCTCCCGAAGCGCCTGGACCGGCGTGATCCGCGGTGGTGTTTCCTCATTGATGGAGTAAACGTTCGGAAATGGGTGCAGTTCGGCTCAGGTGAGATCGTCAGGGTGACGGTCGCCAGGTGGTGGGCTGGCGTTGATCAATAAGAGGATTCCTTCTCGTTACATTCCGTGGCGACTAGGCCATGGAAGCGGCAACGGGAAGGAGCCTGGGTGCAGGCTACGGGGAGTCCGCGGTCGAGGCGCCCCCCGGCCCAACCGGCCGGCCAGTACCCCGTTCGCCGCCGTCAGGTCCGCGTTCGCCGCGGCGAGCTTCTCGACGATCGCCTTCAGCTGGCTGTTCTGCCGTGCCTGCCAGAGGACAAGCCAGACCAGCGCGTCACGCGACGGACCGTCCGGATCAGGCACGAAGCAATCAAAGTGGGTCCTCAACCCGTGCGCGGCGTCGACACACGGCCAGACCCGGCCAGCCTCA
>NZ_CDWTNB010000093.1:0-15726 GCF_977947065.1 Frankia sp. CgJB1 | reverse complement strand
AGACGTAGGCCCGGCTTGCGCGCGACCAGCACAGCCAGCGCCGGATCCGCCGACAGTCGTTCCACCACGGCGCGCGGGTCGGCGTCCAGGTCGAATAGGCACCGAACCCGCTGCGCCGCGGTGGTCAGATCGCGTAGGTCGGTCAGCAACAGACGGCACTCCAGCCACCCTCCGTTACCCGCCCGTTCGTCGACCTCCGCAACGCCGCTTCCTCTCGGCAGCCGCAGGGTTCGCCGGTACGTTCGCTCACCGGGCCGGCCGACGACCTCCTCGACGCCGTGGATCGCGCGTCGCTGAAGGTAGTCGACGAGTTCGTCGACCGCGTACGGCTCCCGATAACCGAGCCGAAGCACCAGCCCAGCCGCATCCCGGTTGTGACCCGGTACGGCGGACCGGGCCGGAGTCACCGGACGCGCCGGGCGCCCGCCCCGCAGTTCGCTCGGCGTGGCGGCATAGATCATCCTGATGGTGTCGTTGAACTGCCGGACGCTCGCGAACCCGGCCGCGAAGGCGATGCCCGTCGCCGCCAGGTCGGTGGTCTGGAGCAGTACCCGCGCGGTCTGCGCCCGCTGTGCACGGGCCAGCGCGAGTGGTGCCGCGCCCACTTCCGCGTTCATCTGCCGTTGAAGCTGCCGCACGCTGTAGCCCAGGCGCGCCGCGAGCCCCGAGACACCCTCCCGGTCGACCACGCCGTCGCCGATCAGCCGCATCGCACGGCCGACCACGTCGGCGCGAACGTTCCATTCGGCCGAGCCGGGCACCGCGTCGGGACGGCACCGCCGGCACGCCCGGAAGCCCGAGCCCTGCGCCGCCGCGGCTGTCGGAAAGAACCGGACGTTCTCCCGCTTCGGCGTGACGGCTGGACAACTCGGGCGGCAGTAGATGCCGGTGGTGGTGACGGCGAAGAAGAACGCGCCATCGAAGCGCGTGTCCCGGCTGCGCAGCGCCTCGTAGCGGCTCTGGTCCGTCATCACTCCACCTACTCTCGACGAGTCCCGTCTCGCATGCTGGCGGAAATCGGACGTCGTGCCCGTGGGCGCATGGCGGGCGCGGCCATCCCCGGAGACCACACCTATCCGTCGTGGAGTCGTCACCTCTAGTTGCGAACGCCATCGGGTTCGACCTACGGTCACATGGGTAATCGGACCGCTACCCGGAGACGATCCGGCTCGACCGTACCCGCGCCCAGGCCCGGTCTCCGCCGCACGGGCGGTGTGCTCCTCCGGACCGGCCCTCCACATCCCCAGGTGGGCGGGGGACCACCGGATCGGCCCATAAGCAGGAGGTAATCGTGGGAAGGGCAGCCGGAAGCGATCCCGACCCGACCGTCCCGACCGTCCCGGTCACCGGGATCACCCACCTGGGCGGCGTCGAACCCGGTCTGGATCTTCTCGGGCTGGACTCCTTCTGCCTGCGCACCCGGCTGGGCCCGGACATCGTCCGCCGGTTGGTCGCCCTCGGCCTGCTCGACGTGCGCGTCGGCCAGGCGGGGCAGTGGTGGCTGCCGGTCTGCGCGGTCGGGCAGGCGGTGCGCATCGAACGGCTGCGCCACGACCTCGGCATTACCTATGCGGCCACCGGCGTCGTGCTGGACCTGCGCGACCGCATCGACGAACTCGAACAGCGCATCCGCGGCCATCGCGACGGCCCCGGCCGTGCCGGCCCCGGCGAGGAGTACCGATGAAGTCGACCAAGCTGACCGAGAGCTCCCAGGACGCGTTGAAGGCGGCCCAGACCAGGGCGATGCGGTTCGGCCACACCGAGGTCGACGGGGAACATCTGCTCGCCGCGCTCGTCGAGCAGCCGGACGGACTGGTCCCGCGCCTCATGATCGCATCGGGTGGTACCCCACCCGCCCTCACCGGTGCGGTGGAGGCGGAGCTGGAGCGCAGACCGCGGGTGTCCGGGCCGGGGGTCCGACCGGGCGAGGTGTACATGACGCAGCGTCTGTCCAGGGCCCTCGACGCCGCCGAACGGGAGACACACCGCCTGGGCGACGAGTACATCTCGGTCGAGCACCTGCTGCTGGCCCTGCTCGAGGAGGGACCCACGACACCGGCCGGCCGGATTCTGCACGAGCAGGGTCTGACCCGGGAACGCCTGCTCATCGCGCTGACCCGGGTGCGCGGAGACCGGCGCATCATCTCCGCCTCGCCGACGGCCACGGACGACGCGCTGGAAAAGTACGGACGCGACCTCGTCACCGACGCCCGCAACGGCCGCCTCGACCCCCTGATCGGGCGGGACGCCGAGATCCGCCGAGTGATCCAGATCCTGTCCCGCCGGACGAAGAACAATCCCGTGCTGCTCGGCGACCCCGGAGTCGGCAAGACCGCGATCGTCGAGGGCCTCGCCGACCGGATCTTCCGCAGGGACGTTCCGGACAGCCTGCGGAACAGGAGGGTGTTCCAGCTCGACCTGGGCGCGCTGGCGGCCGGGACGGCGCACCGCGGTGCGTTCGAGGAACGACTCAAGGCGGTTATGGCCCAGGTCACGGCGTCCGAGGGGCGGATCCTGCTGTTCGTCGACGAACTGCACGCCGTCCTGGGGGCGGGTGCCGCCGAGGGGACGACGGATGCCGGCAACGTGCTCAAGCCGCTACTGATCCGCGGCGACCTGCACCTGATCGGGACGACGACACTCGAGGAGTACCGCCGGCAGATCGAGTCCGACCCCGCGTTCGCACGCCGGTTCCAGACAGTCATAATCGATGAACCATCAGCGACGGACACCATCTCTATCCTGCGCGGGCTGCGAGGACGGCTGGAAATCTTCCACGGGGTTCGGATCGCCGACGCGGCACTGGTCTCGGCGGCGATGCTGTCCCATCGGTACATCAGCGACCGTTTCCTGCCGGACAAGGCGATCGACCTCGTCGACGAGGCGGGCGCCATGCTGCGCACCGACATCGACTCGATGCCGACCGCCCTCGACAAGATCACCCGCAGGGTGGTCCGACTGGAGATCGAGGAGGCCGCGCTCGCGCAGGAATCCGATCCGGCGAGCATCGCCCGGCTGGACCAGCTCCGTGGGGAGCTCGCCGACGTGCGGGCCGCGGCGAACGCGATGCGCGCGCGGTGGGAGGCCGAACGCCAGGCCATTCGGCGAGTCCGGGGGCTGCGGGAGGAGATCGAACAGGCCCGGCGGCGGGCCGAGGAGGCCGAACGGGCACACGACCTGGCGACCGCGGCGGAACTGCGCCACACCCGCCTGCCCGAACTGGACCGGCGGCTCGCCGACGAGTCCGAACGGCTCACCCCCCGGCGGGGCGGCCACCGGTTGCTGCGCGAGATTGTGACCGCCGACGAGATCGCCGATCTGGTCTCCCGCTGGACGGGGATCCCGGTGGCCCGGCTCCTCGAGGGGGAACGGGAGAAGCTGCGACGCCTCGACCAGGTCCTGCGCGCCCGGGTCGTCGGACAGGACGAGGCGGTGCGGCTCGTCGCCGACACGGTGCTCCGGGCCCGCGCGGGCATCGGGAACCCGCGCCGCCCGATCGGGTCATTCCTCTTCCTCGGGCCGATGGGGGTCGGGAAAACCGAGCTGGCCCGGGCCCTGGCGACGGCCCTGTTCGACTCCGAGGACAGTCTGATCCGCATCGACCTGGGCGAGTACCAGGAGCGGCACAGCGTCGGCCGGCTACTGGGCGCCCCACCCGGCCAGACCGGGCCCGTCGAGGGCGGGCAGCTCACCGAGGCGGTACGACGCAAGCCCTACGCGGTGGTGCTGTTCGACGAGATCGAGAAGGCACACGCCGACGTCCTCAACGTCCTGCTGCAGGTCCTGGGCGACGGTCGGCTCACCGACGCCCGGGGACGCACCGTCGACTTCCGCGACACCGTCGTCATCCTGGCCTCCGGCGTGGGGTCCGAACGGCTCACGGGCGGTCCGGACGCTGACGGGACGGCCGGACCCGAGGTCCGCGCTCGGATCACGGCCGACCTGCGCCGGGCCTTCCGGCCCGAGTTCCTTCACCAGGTCGACGAAGTCGTGCTGTTCTCCCCGCTGACCCTGCCCGAGATCGAGCGGGTCGTCGACCTGCTGGTGGACGACCTGCGGGCCCGCTTGGCGGATCGGCGCATCACCCTGAACATCACCGAGCCGGCCAGGATGTTCATCGCCCGTCAGGGCTACAACCCAGTCCACGGCGCCCGCCCGCTGCGCCGCTACCTGCAACGCGAGGTGGAGACCCGGATCGGGCGGGAGATGATCGCCGGCGAGGTCGACGACGGTTCCGCGGTGGTCGTCGACCTCGCCGGAGACGCGCTGACGGTCCGGCACGGACGGTCCGGCACGCTCAGCGGTCGCTGAACCCCGGACGGTCGCCGAACCTCTTGCGGAGGACGGCGAAGTAGAGATCCGGTCGCAGCGGCAGGCCGAACCGTTCGTCGTCGTAGGGGAACGGGCTCGTTCTGGTGGTCAAGACGTATCCGCGCCGCTGATACCAGGCGATCAGTTCGGCCCGTTGGGCGATGACCAGCAGGCCCATCCAGGCCGCGGACCAGGCCGTCACGGCGTGCCGTTCGGCGAGCCGCAGCAGCGTGTCGCCGAGCCCGTTGCCCTGGCGGGTCGGGCTTACCGCGAACATGCCGAAGTAGGACCCGGTCGACGGTGATGCATCCGGGCCACACCGCTCCGCGTCAGCCTGCCCACGGGTGGTATGCCCCGACCGGGCCACCGCGGTCACCGCGGTCACCGCGTGCTCCGACCGGGCCGGTGGCTCGACCCGTCGTTCCACGTGGCAGCAGCCGAGGAGGGTTCCGTCCGGGTCCTGCGCGAGCAGGACCACGCTGTCCGGCGCCGCCAATGCCGCGCCGACCGCGGCGGCGTCGGTGCGCCGCCCGGCGAGCAGGTCGGCTTCGGTGGTCCACCCCGCGCGACTGGGCTCCCCCCGGTACGCGGACTCGACGAGCTCGACGATCGCCGCGACGTCGGCCTTGGTCGCACGGCGGAACGTGAGATCGCCCGGGTAGACGTGGGAAACCGATCGCATCCCCCCATCCTCACAGCTCCAGGAAGTAGTCCCCCGGGAACGCGAGCGAGCGCATGGTGGGTAACGTCCCGGGCGGGACGGGGGAACGGGGGGACGGGGGCGTCACGGCGGCGGCGAGGCGGGGAAGCACCAGGCCCAGAGGCGCGTCGACCCGGACGGCCGCGCGGCTGTCCCCCCGGGTCGGACCCTGGTTGACGATCGCGATCGGGATGTCGAGCTCCGCCGCACGGAGCACGAACCGGTAGCCGGACATCACCGTCAGCGACGATCCGAGGATCAGCAGCGCCCTGGCCCCCTCGACCAGCCGGAACGCCTCCGCGGCACGCGGCCGCGGCACGGTCGCGCCGAAGAACACCACGTCCGGTTCCAGCTCGTCACCGTCGCACCGGCGGCAGCCCACCATGACGAAGGCGGCGACCATGTCGTCGGGGAGCGTGACATCGCCGTCCGGGTTGCTCTGCGCGGCGCCGACATGGAATCCGGGATTGACCGCCCGCAGACGCTGGTCGAGCTCGAGGCGAGGGCTCACGTCGCCGCAGCCGCGGCATAGCACGCGCGACAGCCTGCCGTGCAAATCGATGACGCGCCGTGAGCCGGCACGCTGGTGCAGGCCGTCGACGTTCTGCGTCACGACACCGGTCACCAGGCCGTCCTGCTCCAACCGGGCCAGTGCACGGTGGCCCGGGTTCGGCTCCGCCCGGGCCACCCGCCGCCACCCGGCATGGCTGCGGGCCCAGTAGCGGTGCCGGGCCGCGGGATCATCGGTGAACTCCTGGTAGGTCATCGGGGTGTGATGGCGCAGTGCCCCGTTCGGACCCCGGTAGTCCGGAATACCGGAGTCGGTGGAGATCCCCGCACCGGTCACCACCACGACCCCGCCGGCCGCGGCCAGCGAGCAGAGCCGGTCGAATACCTCGCCCCCGCCACCCGTCACCTGCTGTCGCACACCGTCCCTCACACCGTCTATGCTGCCCGATCCGGCCGTGCCCCGGATGCCCGTTCCGCGCCACCGCTCCCCGCCCGTCCGCTCCCCGCCCGTCCGGGGATGGAGCCCGGGGGGAGACGTCCCGGCAGGTTGATGTTTCGGACACCGGCATCGATACGTCGTGTAGTCGTCCTAGCCGTGTGGTGTGATCAGGCCCAGGGTCGTACGGTTGCGGCAAAGCCAGCCTTCCCGAGGGTGGTTACGACGATGTACGGCGAGAACGCACAGGTCGGCACCAGGCACGCCGAGTCGGGGGATGCCCGGCGCCACCCCTCCGGCTCAGTCGGCCACGGCAGCTCAGTCGGTCACGGCAGGTCAGCCGCGTCGACCACAACCAGGACCACCGTCAAAACCGTCGGCATGACCGCCGGCACGAGCGCAGGCCGACCGGCCGCGATGGAGGCCGAGCTGGCCTCGGTCCATCCCGGTCCGGCCGCGCCGGTATGTGAGGCGGCCGGGCGCATCGCCCGGTCGGAGGAGACCATCGAGGCGGAGGTCATCCGTCTCTTGCCCGGAGCCCTCGCTGTCGTTCGCACTCCCGCCGGAACGGAGGAGGTGGGCATCGCCTTGGTCGACGCCCATCCCGGAGATGCCGTGCTGGTCCACGCCGGGGAGGCGATCGCCGTTCTCTAGCCCATCCGTTCGTTCGTCCGTCCGGGCCAGGCCCGTCCAGGGCAGGGAGATGCAATGACGGTTTGTTCGCCGTTCGACCAGACCGCGGCGATCGCGGACGCTGAGATCTACCGCGGCGAGTCCACCCGTCCCGACCGCGCCACCACCTGCGGCTCAGACCGGCGGATCGGGGTGCTGACCCCGTCGTCCTATGCCCTCGCCCATCCGGGGGAGCGTTCGCATGCCCACTCGGAGTGTCTCCTGGAATGCGGCCCCGACACCGTGCTCCGGGTCCGGGTGCGCTACCTGCAGCTGACGGCCCGTTCCGTGGATCGTGGCCCCAGGGATGGGGGCCGGTTTCCACCGGGCGGCTGGCCCGCGGGAGATGCCGAGCCCCGCGGCTGGGACGAGTTCATCCCGCGCCAGGTCGACGATGTGGTGACGGTCACGGACCTGTTGGCGGCGCCTCCCGGCAGCGCGGTACCGACCGCCGCGGGACCGCGGCGGAACTGGCTGCCCCGCCTGAGCGCGCCACGGCCGAATCCATGGGAGCTGGCCGATCCGGCGAGCGGTGGCGTCTCGGCGGGACTCGGACCACCTCACACCATCCGGTTCAGCGCCCCCGCCGGTCGGCGGGTGGAAACCGTGAGCGGCCACGGCGAGGCGGAACCGACCCGCATCACCTGGGACAGCTGGGCCGTGCAGGGAGAGCTGCGGTTGAGCGCCGGACTGCAGACCTGGGCACACCAGGCCGGGGGAACCGGAGCACATCGCCTGGTCCGGCTCCGGGTGGAACTGGTGAACACCTCGGGCTGGCATCTTCCGGCCGAGGAAGCGATGGATCACGTCTCCCTCGAGGCGCGCCGCCGATGGCACCGGGAACAGGCGATGCGGCACTCCCTGATCGGCGCGCACCTGCTCCTCGCGACGACCGAGGGCCGATTCGTGTCCCTGGCCTCTCCCCCGACCCGGGCCAGCGAATTCGCGAAGAACTGCGTCAACGACGGCCTCTGGCCCGCGCTCGTGGCCACCACGGACGGCCATGACACCGTGCTCGTCGCGCCGATCGTCCTTCCCGATCATCCACGGCCGGCGCCGGTGGACCACGACGGCGGCAGCTGACCGCCGGCCCGCCATCGGCCTCGGCCGATGAGCCGAGGCCGGTCGTCAGCAGCAACAGCAGCGGGAACAGCGAGTGGAACTTACGCGCCGGGAGGATGTCAACATTGTTGATTATCTTGGATCGGACGCGGTGGTCACGTTTCTACGGCGCGTAGAATCTGCTGAGTGCGACTACAGGCGAGGCTGTCCGCGAGACGGCGTACGGCAGTCCCGAGTAGGAGCGGCACCCGGTTCGCCAACCCCACCGGTGGTACGGGCGGCACGGGGCCCACCGGCCTCGCCGCGGCGATCAGCCTGGTTGTGGCGCTTGGCCTCGTCGCGGCGGTCCCGCTCGGACTGGCCACCCCCGCATCGGCGCATTCACGCCTGGTCACCAGCACCCCGGTGGCGGACAGCACTCTCACTGCCCCGCCACATGAGATCATCCTGATGTTCAACGAGCCAGTGTCCCCGCGCTACACGAACGTCGCCGTCACAGCGACCGACGGCGCCAGCGTGACCGCCGGTGCCACCCGCGTCGAGGGCGGCAGCGTCCACCAGGACCTCACCGCTCTTCGCGACGGTCGCTACACGGTGGCCTATCGGGTCGTGTCCGCGGACGGTCATCCGGTCGGCGGCGAGTTCGCCTTCACCGTTGCCGGCGGCACGGCGTCCGCGGGCCAGGAGGGATCCCCGCCCCCGTCCCCGGTCACCACGACGCCGACCCCGGCAGCCACCGCAAGCCCGACCACGGGTGCCGCGCCGGCCCCGTCCGCGACCGTCACTGCCATCACGGCCGATACGGGATCCGCGGACGGCGGTGACGGTGGCGGTGGCTGGATACTCCCCGTTGTGATCGCCGGTGTCCTCACGCTCGGCGGCGGCACCCTGTTCGCCCTGCGGCGACGTCACTCCGGAGCGCGCTGACCCTATGGACACCCCCGTCACCAGGAAAGACCCCGCCATAACGAACAACTCCACCACGCCCGCAGACCCCACCACGCCCGCGGGTCCGGCCGCTCCTCCGTATGCCGCCGCTCCCACCAGGACCAGCCCCGCCAGCCGCTCCACCTCGGGGGACGGACGGACGGCGGCGGTCGGACGGATGGCGCCCGTCGCCGTCGCGGCCGGATGCGTGGCGCTGGCCCTGACCGTCGGTTTCGGGCCAGGCCCCCTGCGGCTGCCCGGCCTGCCCTCGTCCGGCACGCCCACCTACTGGGCACTGCCGTTCACGCATCTGGTCGGCAAGATCGCCGCCGTGGGGACGATCGGATGGCTTCTCGCGGCCGCCGTCCTTCTTCCGGCGAAACACGGGCGTTCGGCGCAACGCGGTGCGGCCGGCAACGAGTCGCGGGTGGGCATCCTGTCCCCCACGGCCCGGCGGTGCGGCCGGTACGCGGCGAACGCCGCGGCTCTGTGGATGGTGGCCACCCTCGTGGAGCTGCTGTTCACCCTGTCCGAGATCTCCGCGCGCCCGGCCGGCGACGTCCTGGGCGTCTCCTCGCTGCGCTCCTTCGTCTCCACCACCTCCCAGGGCCGGGCACTGCTCGTCGTGGCGGCCCTGGCGGCCGTCATCGCGATGATCGGCCGTACGGTCACGACGACAACCGCGGCCGGGGCCCTGCTCGCTGTCGCGGTCGCCGGCATCGTGCCGCCGATCCTGGTTGGCCACGCCGCCACGTCCGGCGATCATGCGATCGCAGTGGTGGCCCTCGGCGTGCACGTATTCGCGGCCACGGCCTGGGTGGGTGGTCTACTCGGCCTGCTCACCGCGGTGCGGCTGCCGGTGGGCTCGTTCGGCCCGGCGCTGCGCCGGTACAGCCGGTTCGCGGCCGGGGCGGCGGCCGTCACGGCGATCAGCGGGATCGCCGGTGCGGCCCTGCGGCTCGGCGGCTTCACCCCGTTGTGGGACACCCGCTACGGCCTGCTGGTCCTGCTCAAGGCCGCGGGCCTGCTGGCCGCCGTCACGCTCGGTGGTCTGGTGCGCCGCCGGATCGTCGCCGGGCTCGCGGTGAGGACGCCCACCGACCAGACCGGCACTGCTCAGACGAACACCCGCCGGACCGGCACCGACGGGACTACCGCGGTCGCTCGTTTCCTGCGCATCGCCGGCGTGGAGCTCACCGTTCTCACGGCCACGGTCGGACTGGCCGTCGGACTGTCCCGCACGGCGCCACCGGTGAACGACGCACTCGTTCCCGACGATCCGACCCAGACGCTGCTCGGATACCCGATGCCCCCACCGATCACCGCCGTGCGGCTCGCCACCGACTGGCGCATCGACTGGGTCTTCCTCGCCGGCGCGGTCACCGCCGCCCTGCTCTACCTCGCCGGCCTGCGCCGGCTACGGGCACGCGGCGCTCCCTGGCCGCTCGGGCGCACCATCGCCTGGCTCGCCGGCCTGCTCGTCGTCGTGGTCGCCACATCGAGCGGACTCGGGCTGTACGGGCCGGTCCTGCTCAGCGTGCACATGAGCCAGCACATGCTGCTCAGCATGCTGGCCCCGATCCCGCTGGTGCTCGGCGCGCCGGTGACCCTGGCGCTGCGGGCGATGCGGCCCGCCACGGCTCCGCACCGCACCGGACCGCGCGAATGGCTGCTGAGAACGCTGCGGTCCTGGCCGGTACGCATCCTGACCCATCCGCTGCTCGTGACGGCAAACTTCGCCGGCAGCCTCTACGTGCTCTACCTCAGCTCGCTGCTGTCGACCCTCATGCGCAACCATCTCGGCCACCTGTACATGAACGTGCACTTCCTGGCGGTCGGCGTGCTGTTCTTCGAGCTGCTGATCGGGACCGACCCGCTCCCCCGCCGGCTGCCGCATCCCGGCCGCGTCCTGATGCTGCTGGCCGTCGTCCCGTTCCACGCCTTCCTCGGCCTGACCATCATGAGCACATCGGCCCTGCTCGGCTCGGGCTGGTACGACCGCCTGGTCCGGCCCTGGGGCGTCTCACCGCTCAGCGACCAGCGGACCGCCGGGGGCATCGCCTGGTCATTCGGCGAGATTCCCACCTTCGTCGTGCTGATCGTGCTGGCCATCCAGTGGTCCCGGCTGGACGAGCGGCAGACGCGGGCCCGGGAGCGGCGCATCGCCGCCGCTGGTGACGTCGACGCCGAACTCGACGCGTACAACGCCTACCTCACCCGGCTCGCCGCCGGCCCCGCCCGGCGCACGCCGTCCGCGGCCACCCCCACTACCGCGACAGCCGCCGCCTCGACAGCAGCCACCACCTCACGCACGACCTCGCCCGCCCCCGGAGACGAGACCGGTGCTGAGGCCGAGACCTCCGGATAGGCAGGCCGGGAGAGAACCCCGACTACGGCGTCGGCCGCGGGCCGTCGGGACCGGATGCCGCGGCCCTCCCGCCCGGACGGACGACCACCGCGGACCGCGGGCTGTCGGCAGGCGCACCCTCGGCAGGCGCCGCGGGCAGGGTCCGCACCGCGGGCAGGATCCGCACGTTGCTCTGCGAAATCGGCGGGCGGCGCGCCGCTTCCAGGTCCACCCGCGCGGCCACCACCGTCAGCTGCCGGCGGATGATCGCCCATACGAGTTCGAGCAGGACCGCCGCCACCGCGGCGATGCCGACCGCCGTCCACGGCCCGGTCGTCCCCACCAGGGAGAGCTGGAAGAACTCCTGGCCGGACGGGATGGCCAGGACCAGCGCGAACGCGACCGCCATGGTCAGCACGAGCGCGATGCGCCACCAGGTGTACGGACGGGCGACGATCGCCAGTGCCCACAGCGCGACTCCGAACAGCGTCAGCGTCGCCATCGAGGTCTCGGCGTCCAGGTCTTGACCATAGAAGTGCGACCGGGCCAGCAGGTAGGACGTCATCGTCGCCGCGGCGGCGAGCAACCCGGCGGGAAGAGCGAAGCGCAGCACCCGACCGACGAAGTCCGGCTGCGCCCGTTCGGTGTTCGGCGCCAGCGCCAGGAAGAACGACGGGATGCCGATCGTCAGCGACCCGACGAGCGTGAGATGCCGAGGGAGGAACGGGTACGGCACCTGGGTGATCACAACCACGATCGCGAGCAGGACCGAGTAGACGGTCTTGGTCAGAAACAGGTTCGCGACCCGTTCGATGTTGCCGATGACCCGCCGCCCCTCGGCGACCACCGGCGGCAACGTCGCGAAGCTGTTGTTCAGCAGCACGATCTGGGCGACCGCGCGGGTCGCCTGGCTGCCGGATCCCATCGACACGCCGATGTCGGCGTCCTTGAGCGCCAGGACGTCGTTGACGCCGTCGCCGGTCATCGCGACGACGTGCCCCCGCGACTGCAACGCCGCGACCATCTCCCGCTTCTGCTGCGGGCTGACCCGCCCGAAGATCGAGTGGCTCTCCATGGCGTCGGCGAGCGCGGCCCGGTCGGTCGGCAGCGTGCGGGCGTCAACGGGATCGTCGGCGCCGGGCAGCCCCAGCGAGCGGGCGACCGCGCCGACCGACAGCGCGTTGTCCCCCGAGAGGATCTTGGCGGCGACGTTCTGCTCGGCGAAGTACCGCAGGGTATCCGGGGCATCCGCCCGCAGCCGCTGGGCGATGACCACGAGCGCCACCGGGACGACGCCAGTCGGCACCGTCGCCGGGTCCGCCAGTGCGTCCGCCAGCGGCGCGCCGAACCGAGCGAGCAGCAGCACCCGCAGGCCCTGCGCCCCGTACTCGTCCGCGGTGGCGAGCACCCGGTCACCAGCTGCCAGCAGCACATCGGGCGCGCCGAGCAGCCAGGTGCCCTCGGTCCCGTCTGCGGCGGCGAGGGTCGCGCCGCTCCATTTACGCGCCGAGGAGAACGGCGCGTCCGCCCGCACCTGCCAGCCCTGCGGGGCGGGATAGGCATCGATGATCGCCTGCAGGCTCGGATTCGGCCGGCTGTCGGCCGCGCCGAGGGCGCCGAGCACGCTCGGCACGAGGGTGCTCGGCTCTCCGGCCGCGCCTGCCCCGGAGGCGGCGCCCGTCTCAGATACGGCGCCCGTCTCAGGTACGGCGCCGGCGGTGCCCGGCTCGACGATCCGCAGCTCCACGACGTCCATCGCGGCCTCGGTGAGGGTGCCGGTCTTGTCCAGGCAGACGACGTCGACGCGGGCCAGCCCCTCGATCGCGGGCAGTTCCTGCACCAGGCACTGCCGCCGGCCCAGCCGCACCACGCCGACCGCGAAGGCGACCGACGTGAGCAGCACCAGGCCCTCCGGCACCATCGGCACGAGCCCGGCGACCATCCGGCGGATGGCCTCGGGCAAGTCGTCGTCGTTGACGACCACCTGGCTGATGATCAGCACGAGGCCGGCCGGAACGATCATCCAGGTGACGACCCGCAGAATGGTGCTGATGCCGCCCCGCAGCTCGGAGTGCACCAGGGTAAACCGGCTCGCCTCCTCAGCGAGCCGGGCCGCGTAGGCCTCGCGGCCCACCCGGGTCGCCCGGAACGCCCCCGACCCCGCGACAACGAAGCTGCCCGACATGACGATGTCGCCGGGCTGCTTGTGCACCGGATCCGCCTCACCGGTGAGCAGCGACTCATCGACCTCCAGGTGATCGGCTGCCAGGACCAGGCCATCGACGGGGATCTTGTCGCCGGCGCCGAGCTCGATCACGTCGTCCAGCACGATCTCGGCGGCGGGGAGCTCCCGGGCGATACCGTCACGCCGCACGACGGGCCGGGACTCCCCCACCACGGCAAGCCGGTCCAGGGTGCGCTTCGCCCGCAGCTCCTGGAACAGGCCGACCAGGGTGTTCACGATGATCACACCGCCGAACAGGGCGTCCTGGAATGGACCGACGATGACGACGAAGACCAGCAGAACGCCGATGATCGCGTTGATCCGGGTGAGGACGTTCGCACGGATGATGTCGCGCAGCGAACGGCTGGAGCGGGCCGGCACGTCGTTGACGCGGCCGTCGGCGACGCGTTCGGCGACCTCGGCGGCGGTCAGCCCGGCGGCGGATCGACCGGTCGCGGCGGGGCCGGACCCGCCGACGGACCAGGCCCCGCCGGCGGGCATGGACCCGTTGGCGGACGCGGGGTCGTCGATGGACGCGGGGTCGCCGACGGGCGCCAGGTCCCGGTCGTCGAACCGTCCCGGAGACAGCCGCGATCCCGCGGCCCCTCGCCGAATCATGGCGTCCTCCACGCTCCGTCGCGGTCGCTGCCGGAGGCTCGGCAGCGGAATCGGTATCGGTTTCCCGACCGACGTCGGGCGGGCCTCGGACTCGTTCGGATATGTCCCGCAGACACCTTCACCGTCTGCACACGCGGACCGCCGACCCTCACCGTAGTTGACGGGCGTAGGCACGTGGGTCGCGCCTGGGGCTCCCCGCCCGTTCAGCCCGGGGGGGCACCGGCGCCGGGGCTGAGGGCACCCCCGGCCAGCAGGGAGAACAGCAGCAACCCCAGCCCCACGCGATACAGCACGAAGGGCGCGAAACTGCGCGTCGAAATGTACCGTAGGAACCACGCGATCGCGGCGTACCCGGTGGCGAACGCCACGAGCGTGGCGAGGATCGTCGGGCCCCAGGCGACGTCGGCATTCTTCCCACCGATGGAGCGCAGTTCGAAGACCCCGGACGCCAGCACCGCCGGCATCGCCAGCAGGAAAGAGTACCGGGCCGCGGCCTCGCGGGTGTAGCCGAGGAGCAGGCCTCCGCTGATCGTCGCACCGGACCGGGAGACGCCGGGGATCAGCGCGGCAGCCTGGGCGAGGCCATAGAAGAGCCCGTCACGCACCGACAAGTCCTCGAGTACTTTGCGCGGGCGGGGCGGCGAATGACGACCCTGCGGCCGCCCCTTCGAGGCGTACCAGTCCGCGCCGCCCAGGATCAGGCCAAGCACGATCAGCGTCGTGGCAATCAGCCGCAGGTCGCGGAACGGGCCCTCGATGGCGTCCTGCAGCGTCACCCCGAGCAGGCCGATCGGAAGGGTGCCGAGGATGACCAGCCAGCCCATCCGGGCGTCGGGATCCTTACGCATCTCCCGGCGGGTGAGCGAGCGCGCCCACGCCGCCACGATGCGGGCGATGTCCTTACGGAAGTAGATCAGCACGGCGGCCTCGGTGCCGATCTGGGTCACAGCGGTGAACGCGGCGCCCGGGTCCTCCCAGCCGGCGAGCGCGGCGGCGATGCGCAGGTGGGCGCTGGACGAGACCGGGAGAAACTCGGTGAGCCCCTGAACGAGGCCGAGGACCGTCCCCTCGAAGAAGTTCATCGACGCGCCGACCTGGCCCACGAGTCCGGCCTACCCGGCCCATCCGGTCCGTTCAGCCCGTCCGGCGAGGCCGCCGGGTCCAGAGGCCACGCGGAACGACGATCGGTCTGCCGGCTCCGCGCCCGACCTGTTCGCGTCATCCACGCACACCCGACCACGGCTTCACCGTAGCGAAGGGTGAAGTGCGGGCGGATGCCGGGTGACGGCGTCCCCGCCTTCTCCGATCCTCCGACCTGGTCCGATCGGGGTTCCGCCGGATCGGGCCGAGCCCACCCCGCAGCAGGCCCCCCACACGGGCTGACCTGGCGGTTCGTCGGACAGTCACGGACCGCGACGAACGGGCGGGTTCATGCTCTGGCCATGCAATCGAACGAGATCGCTCGCTTTCTGTTCATCTTTGGCCCGCACCGTGTCACCCGGAGGTACGGACCGCCCGCCTCGTGGCGGTCTGGCGCGCCCCGATCAGGGCCGGGAAGCGACACAGTACGCATAGGAGGTTGCACGATGAGTCATCTGCTCGCGAATGTGATCATTGAAGTGGTCGGAACAGCCGTGATCCTGGTTCTGACCAGTCTGGTGCGACGCTGGCTGGGCCAGCCGGCCGCTCGCCCCGCCTGATCCGACCCAACCCGGCCTCCCCCGACCTGACCCGCCGCCAGTCCGGCCCGTCCTGGACATCCGGGACAAGTGCCGACCGGACGGACGACGCGATCAGTCATGCAGCCTGGACGTCCTGGACGTCTGGGACGCGGTTCTGGAGGGCTGCGCTCCACCGTCCGGATCGTCCCGAAAATCGGGTTCGCCCACGTGGGCGAACGCTAAGGGAACGGCATTAAA
>NZ_CDWTNB010000092.1:0-15931 GCF_977947065.1 Frankia sp. CgJB1 | reverse complement strand
TTATTTAATGATGATCCCTGAGGTTCTCGCTTTTGCGGACGGCTTTGAACAGCTCACCGACCTCCTCGCCCAACAGCAGAGCCTGCTCCGTGACGCTGCGCTCGGAGAACCCCCGTTCCTTCTCCATGGCGGCGACGTACTGCTGGAACTCGGTCGGGTCAAAGCCGGCGGCCAGCGGACGCATGGCGGTGGACCTTTCTCTGCGTGAGGTGTGAGCCCGGCCGGTGTTGCTGGGAGAGTCAGATGGCCAGGGTGAGCTGGTTGGGGTCGTGGCGGACGGCGGTCGGGGTCCGGTCGCGGCCAGCCCGTGCGCAGCGCGGCGGTAAGCGTATCGGCGGCGGCGGCGACACCGCGGGTCAGGGCGGTTCGGTCGCGGACGACTGTCGGAATGACAGTTCGGGTGACGGGGTGCCACGCCCACGTGCCCTGGACCTGCCCGTCGAGCACGATCGTGGGTAGCGCTTCACCGATCTGATTCAACGCCTGTTCTGTCGGTAGGCCGCCCAGATACCTCTCTCGGGTCTCGAAGTACGCCTTGAGCGCGACGTCTTCGTGGGCGAGCAGGTGTAACCCGCTCGTGTAGGCGGCGGGATCGGCAGCCAGGAACTGTTCGTACCAGGCGGTGGTCATGTAGACTCGGGCTGGGCTCCACGGTGTGGTGACCTCCAGCCACTCGGCATCCGAGGCGTTCAGCGCGGCGGTGATGGCGGTCCGGGACAGGGCCGACCACCACGTCGCGTCCTTGTAGAGTCGCTGGCCCATACCGGTCGAAGCAGGCGTACACCAGCGTTCGCGTCGCCTTTCCGGGATCCTGCGCGACGTCCAGGCCGGGGTGGACGTCGGAGGTCAGCGCGAAGGCTCGGCGTTCTGCATTCCAACAACCGGACTGGTTCAGGTAGGTGAGCAATCCCTGTTCCCACGCCGTTTTCACGGCGACGCGGACGGCCGCGACCGGCTCGCCGCAGGCGGTCAGGACTGCTTCGATCTGCCGCACCGGCACCGGGCCGCCCGCGAGCAGCCGCATGAGCAGCCGGGTCACCCGGGTCACGACGGGCTGGGACACACCGGCGTTGACGGCCATTCGGGCGGCGTCGCGCAACCGGTAGCGGGCGGTCGCGGCATGCGCGACGGCCGCCAGATCGAGCGGTAGAAGATGCAGCGTCTTGCGCATGCACCGCAGCGTGGTGAGGCCCGACTGGGGGGCGAATAGCGATGTCGCGGCTTCGGGGCTGGCAGCGCGGGCGAGGACGGTCGCGAACGGACTGGGTAAGCGCGCGGCGTGGAGGCCCAGCCCGGCATATGCGATCTCGGCGACGGACGACAAACGATGATCGGGATGCAGCCCTTGCCGGGTGAGCGTCCAGTTCCACAAGTAGCTGGCCTGGTCGGCTGTGAGCGTGACGGCTCCGGCGGTACGGGGAGCGACGGCGACCACCGCAGCACGCTATCAGCGGTCCGTCACCCCGCCATGCACGGGCCGGGCCGAGTCGGGTTCATCCCTGTGCATTCCAGTGGTCTTTGACGAAGTGGCGTAGCCGCTGGTAGGAATCTTCGGTCTCCTGCCACTGCTCCGCGGTGCCCCACCAGTGCCGGTTGTTGTGGTGGATGTGGAACTTCGACCAGTCGCGGTCCCAGTCGGGCTGGGTGTGCGTGCCGTGCAGCGCGTACCGGTCGGGATCGGCGTAGACCTGTGTGCCAGGCAGGGGGACGAACCGGAACAGCGACACCCGGCTCAGGGACAATCCCAGCTCGGCCAGCAGGCTCATCGTCTCCGCGGTGGTCTCGGCATTCTCCCCGGGGAAGCCGTGGATGATGAACGCTTTGCCCTCGATCCCCGCGTCGGCGGTCGCTGCGAACGCCGCTTTGATCTGCTCGCGGGTGGTGTTCTTGCGCATCGCCCGTAGGAGCTGCTCGCTCCCGGACTCGACTCCATATTTGATCTCGATGCAGCCCGAGGTCGCCATCTTCTTCAGTAACGGCGCGTCGATGGTGTCGACGCGGGACAGCGCCGACCAGGACAGGTCGAGGTCACCGACCGCATCGCAGATGTCACCGACTTTCTGCTTGTTGACGATGAAGTTGTCGTCGACGATCGCGAAGCCCTGCACGCCGTACCGGTCGATGAGCTGGTTCAACTCGGTGCGGGCGCTGGCCCCGGAGCGGTACTGGATGCGGGTCTGCCCGGCCGCGCAGAACGAGCACGGGAAGGGGCATCCGCGGCTGAACATCACGTGCGCCATACGGATGTCTCGGCCGGCTAGCCGGTCTTCCAGCACGAAGTCCCCGACGGGCAGCAGATGCCGGGCGGGCAGCGGTAGCCGGCCGATGTCCCTCATCAGCCGGCGCGGTGGCTCGGTCCGGACCCGCCCGTCCTCGATCCAGTGGGTGCCGGCGACGCCGGTGAAGGGCTGGCCTGCGGCAGCCCGGTCCAGCACATCGAGGATCGTCTCCTCCGACTCGCCTTCGCAGACCACGTCCGCACGGAAGTCGCGCAGCGATTCGTCGGGGTAGAAGTTGCTGTGCACGCCGCCGACCATCACCAGCGCGCTGGGGTCGATCTGGCTGTGCTCGCGGGCTTCCTTCATGAATCCGTAGGTCGCGGAAGATGCGAGGTTGAACCCGACCGCGTCGTAGCCAGTGAGGTCCAGGCTCAGATGGTCGGGCCGGACCTGGATGACGGCGACGTCGTGGCCGGCGTCCTCGATCACGGCAGCCAGGTAGAGAGCCCCGAACGGAGGGAACTCCCGGCGGCGTTCCCGGAATCGGGCCATGTCGTAGACCTCGGAGTAGAGCAGCGCGACACGCACAGTGTGACCTCCGGTGTGTAGCAGTGGGGAAATTGGGGTGACGACTTCCAGCCGTGGGGTTTCCTGGGCGTCTAGTCCCGTGAAACCGTGCTGGGGCCCGCGGCCCCGATCCACAGGATTTCCGCCGGATAGCGGTCGGCCAGGGTGGCAAGTTCGTCCGGTGGACGCTTGTCGAGGAGCGCGGTCACCGCCTCGCGCACGACCGGGGTGAACGCTACGATCCCGGCGTCCGCGCAGGCGCGGTCGGCTATCGGTATCAAGTGGGTGTTGCAGACCACCAGGTCATAGCGATGGCGGTCGGTGAACAGGTCGAAGTGGTGGCGGCGGAGAAAGCCGGCTCGGGTGTCGGAATCCTTGGCCTGGACGTGCTCGCGGCAGTCGTGCAGCGACAGGGCGGTGCGTACCTGGGAGACCTGGCATTTGCGGGCGCGGGACTCAAGATCGGACTCGATCCACACCCGTACCACCGGGTCGGGTGCCAGCCATGCGAGCGCCCAGGCATCGAAGACGGTGCCCTGACGGTCGGCCGCCAGCTTCTCCAGCCGCCGATCCAGCTCGATGTCGGCCGCGTCCCCCTGCCGGGCGGTGCGGATCTGGTCGAACCTGTCGAACCAGACCCCCTCCGCTGGCGCATCGATCCCTAAGATCTCTAGCATCACCTCGGTCGCCGACACGTACTCATAGCCCAGCTCCGTCGCCAGCCGGCGGGCGTGCGTCGTCTTGCCGGCAGCAGTCAACCCTGCAAAAGCGACGTTGGGGCGATGAGACGGAAACACGGGAGGGTCCTTTCTTGACGATGTCGTGCACTACCCGATCCCCCTGACTAATCACGGCTCTTGTGGGTCTTGGAGGTCGGCGCACACACGGAGTAAGCGGGCGTGAGATCGGTTTCGGAGACGGAGACGCTCTCCCAACATGACACGTTCCGCAGCAGACTTAGGGTAGAATGCATACAGCATTCATGCCCGCATAGCGCATTCACCTATGATGTGGCCGTAGAATGGCCGGGCGCATGCGAAAGCCGCGGCTCGCATCCTCGGTAGGAGGGGAGACCTCTCAGCAGAGGACCCCGGCGGACGAGCCTGGACTCACAATCTCATCGCCCCTTCGAGGGATTGAAACACTCGCGCACTGGTGACGCGGCCCCGTCGCAATGCCACTGACGCTAAGTCGATCAAGCGGCGAGCTGGGGGATTCAGCGGGTTAGCGAGCCTGATCGTGGGGTGGAGCGTCGTGGTGGGTGCCGCACTGGCCGGGTTTCTTGACGGGGTACTGGTTGTGCCGGGCACGGCGGACCACGCGGGGGTAGGTACGTTCGCGGCGGGTGTTGAGCGTGTCCGGCCGGGTGATGTCGGCGGCGAGTAGCCGCATGGTGCGGTGGCGGCGCCGGGCCGAGCCGCTGGCGGGCCCTGGTCAGCCCGCCCGTCGTCGGTTCCCACTTCGGCGAGGTGACGTCGAAGTCGTCGAGCGTCCCGGCCAGCCGGCGTGCGACCGCCTCGTAGTCGTCGTCCGCGAACAGCGCCAACGCCATCACGAAGTAGGCCACCACGTGCGGCGGGATCGTCGCGTCGCTGCGCCTGGCGCCCTTTCCGGTCGCTTCGATCGCCTCGTCGACCGCGTCACGCGGCACGAACGACGTCAGGACCCCCAGCGAGATCCAGTCCGTCAGCCGGCCGGCCGCCACCGCCCCAATGTCCGCCACACCCCTGATCATGCTGCTAACCAGGCAGAACTACCGGAACCGACACCCCGGCGCCAGCCAAGATCCAAATAGCGTCAGTGGCATTGGGACTGATCCAGGACGGTCAGCTCCCCGCGGTCCTATAGTCCGCTTCGTCGAGTGCGAGTCCCCACGGAAACGTGTCCAAGTGCTGGCCGCCGGTGTGGGGCTCGTGCGGCTGCCAGGCCCCCGGTCCCATGAGGATGTGGGCTCCGGCCTTCCTCAGCTCAGTGACGCTGCGCTGGAAGGCGAAGTGCGCGGCCAGAGCCGAGTTGACGAACGGCAGGACGATGACCGGGATACCCAATCCGAATACCTCGGCCAGGACACCAAGGGCGTAGTTGTCGCTGGTACCGGCAGCCCATTTGTTGATCGTATTGTAGGTCGCCGGGGCGACGATGATCGTGTCTGCCTGGGGGAACGAGTTCGATCGTGGCTCGCCTGGCTGGCGGTAGACGCTCTTCACAGGATGACCGGTTTGTTCTTCAAGTGCTGGTATGTTGATGAACGCCACGGCCGCCGGTGTGGTGATCAGGCAGACGTCCCATCCTCGGGTTTGAGTGAGGGGCCACGAGACGGTCAACGTGGGGCGCGACTCCTGCCGCGCAGCGGGCACCACTCCGATGGCTGATGTGAACGGATGCTGCCGCGCCCAGCCTTCGCGTGCCAACAGCCGCAGGCACATCGGCCGTGTCAGCTTGGGTCCGTCAGCCCTGAGGCTCGCCCAGGCTGCCGCCGCAAGCCATCAGGGACGAAGCTAAGGTTGGGTCGACACGATGCGCACCGATGCGGAGGCTAGCCATGGACGCGACGGCGCAGCCCTACCCTGAGCCCCACGAGTGGGTTGATGAACCCGACCCCGACACCAAGCGCGCGATCGACGAGGCCCACGAGGATGTCGAGGCGGGTCGCACCGTCTTCTGCCTGTCCGACGCTGCGTTCGATGCCCTTCTGGACGAGCTGGACCAGTTGGCCGTCGAGGAGCACCCGAAGGCAAGCTGATGAGCCGCGTACCTCCCGTGAGCTCGGAATGATCGACGCACTATCGTGACGGCGTGCCCGCGTACGAGCAGGTGGCCCGCTTCGTGGCGGAGTACGCGCGGCTGACTCCCGAGCAGCGGCGAGCGTTCCGCCGCCCGGTCGTGCTGTTCCGCGAGGGCTTGGAGCCGGGCCAGTTCCACCCGAGCCTCGGGGTGAAGGGCTTCCGCTCGGAGCCGGGCGTGTTCGAGCTGCGCTGGGCGAAGGACGGCCGGGCGCTGTGGGAGTACGGGGACCCCGTCCCAGGCCGGGACGGCTCTCATGTGCGCTGGTTGCGGATTGGGACTCACGACATCTACAAAAGCCGATAGCCGCCACCGTCCCCGATCGATGGGATATGACCGAAAGACAGTCTGAACCGTCCCCTCTTGGGCGGTGTAAGTCTGCGCTCGCCCCCCTGCTACAGCCGAGGGGCTTTTCATTGGATGCCGCCCCGTCACCGGCCCCAGCCCCGGCCGGTGGGGAGATGGCCCCCGCCTCCTCTACGCCTTGTTGGCCGCCCTCGGTGACTACCCGGCCGCAGCCACCGGATTCCGGACCGCGATCGACGGTCTCCCCTCCGCGTTCCACCGCGACCGCGGTGTCTACCTCGCCCGCGAAGCCCTCGCGCACGCAGGAGCACGCGAACCCGAGCAAGCCGCGACACTCGGTCTCGACGCACTCACGGTCGGCGCCAGCACGCACTCCGGACGCATCATGACCAGTCTGCGGTCACTGCGTGACGCCGTCGCCGGATGGCAGACTGTCCCCCAGGTACGCGAGTTCCGCCAGGGGATGGACCAGGTCCCCACGGCCATCACCGTCTGACTACCATCCCGCCACCGGCCATCCGGTCCGCCTCCACCAGGGACTGGCCCCAGGGAAGAACGAGTTGCTCCATGCCCCAGCTCGACGACCACCGTTGGATGACCCGGGCCATCGAACTCGCCCACCGCTGCCCGCCCGCCACCGGCGCTTACTCGGTCGGCGCTGTCATCGTCGACGAGAACAACGAGGAGATCGCCTTCGGCTTCTCCCGTGAGGTCGACGACGCGGTGCACGCTGAGGAATCCGCCCTCGTGAAGATCGCCCCCGACGACCCGCGGCTCGCCACCGCGACGATCTACAGCACCCTCGAACCCTGCTCGCAGCGTAAGTCCCGGCCACGCACCTGCACCCAGCTCATCCTGGAAGCAAAAATCCCACGGGTGGTCATCGCCTGGCGCGAACCCAGCCTCTTCGTTGCTGACTGCCAAGGCTACGAACTCCTCACCCAAGCCGGCGTCACTGTCGCGGAACTGCCTGAGCTTGCCGAGAAGGCCCGAGCCATGAACGCCCACCTGTCGGTCTGAATCAAATTCATCGCCTTGCGTCTCGGAAATATAAGAAAAAAGAAACGCACGCCCTGTGGGGGGCGGTATCATGTTAAGTTTGTCTACTGTAGTCAGTAAGCCATGTAAGTCGGCATGGTCAACATCTCCAGCGGCCAGCTACTTGGATCAGGCTACCAGCGACGCGACAAAGGTTACGCATGGCCAGAAATCGCTGCGGACGAATCTTGGGGCGGTTCATACTTCCACGCCCTAGGTGCGGAATCTGCTTCGCTAATCCCAAGCGGGTGCCGAGGCATACGTCATCAAACCGGCTCTGCACAGTACGCCTGAAGCCGTGTTCGACGCCTGACGCTTCGCAACTTCAGGGCTGTAGCGGAGTGCGATGGCGATGGTGTCCGGAAACGGCGACGCACCCACTCCCGGCAAGATCATGATTGTCGAGGAAATGATTGCCGGGGAAACGGGTGTGTCGTGGTCGGGGGTACGTCGTTGGGTGTGGATATCGCGTGGATGGTCGGGCTGCCGGGTGGTGCACGTCGAGCGGCGGGAGTCGGGCTGGGTGCAGCTGTACCTGTCGTCGTTGGAGGGGATGGCGGTGTGTTACCCGGGCGGTGAGGCCAGGTCGGGGCCGCTGCGTGAGCGTGTCGAGCAGCGGCTGGCGCACCTGGTGATCCGGACGATGGCAGTGGTCTGGGACAAGCGGAGGCTGTACTGCGACAACGACGCGTGCGGGCAGCGGACCTTCGCCGAGACCGGGCCGATGGCCGTACGGGGGGCGCGGGTCTCGGTGTCGGGCCGGGAGACGAGGGGCCATCTCGTCGGGGGACTGGCTGGTCCCGGTGCGCCGGGTCGCCGACGCGCTCGGGTCCAGCTGGCACACGGCCCAGGATGCGCTGGACCGGTTGGCCGAGCTGGCCGGGATCACGGTGTCACTCTCCCTACCGACACCGCGGGGGCATCAATGCCACGGGCGGCGTGGGGGTGGGGTGCGCGCCGGTCGCGGCGGTCGGTGTCCGAGCCGCGGTCCAGGGTGGGTGTGCTCGGGATCGACTATCGCCGCGGCCGGCCCCGCTATCACCAGGACCCGGTCAGTGGCTGCTGGGTGGCGGACGCGGACCGGTGCGCGACCGGGCTGTTCGACGCGACCGGCGGGCATTGCCTGCTCGGGGTCGTCGAGGGCCGGACCGTTGCGGGCGACGTCGACTGGCTGGCCGCCCAGCCCGAGCAGTGACGCGCCGGGATCTGGGCCGTCACGATCGACATGTCCACGACCTACGCCTATGCCGCCCGCGAGGCGCTGCCCCACGCCCTGCTCGCGATCGACGGTTTCCACGTCAGCCGAGGTGGGACAACGTCTCGGAGAGCAGGACGGTCAGGTGTACCGTACTGGGTATCATCCCTGGTCAGGAGCCGCACGGATCGCCCCCGGTTTGGCTGGCCTGGATCGTCCACTCCGGCGATCTCGCCGGAGTGGAACTGCTCCCAAAGGGTTTATGAGTGTGCTGTGCCCGGATTCTTCGTCCCCTCGGTCTGGCATCAATCGCTTTCACCGCCTGGCTCGGTCGCACCGGCGAACCCGGCTGGCGACATCGCCGGCATGCGGGAGCCGGGGTCACCCGGTCAGCGAAAATGACCGGGTAGATCACCGCGGCCCGCGACGCCGAGTTTGCGATAGATACCGGTCAGGGCCTTCTCCACAGCCGAGGGCGTGACGTGCAGGTGTCGGGCGATGGCGGCATTCGTCTGGCCGGAGGCCGCGCAGCGGGCTATCTGCAGCTCGCGGTCGGTGAGCGCAGCGACGCCGGAGCCCCGGGGGCGACGCGGGCGTCCGCCGGCCATCGCCAGGCGCTCAGCGGCCTGGTCGGCCAGGGCCTGCGCACCGCAGCTCGCAGCGAGGTCTACGGCCTGCTGGAGCACCTCACGAGCCTCGCGCTTGCGGGCTGCGCGGCGCAGCGCGTCGCCGTACTCGGTAAGGGCGAGGGCGTGCTCGTACCGGGCCGGGGAGGCCTCCAGGCTGCGCACCGACTCGGCCAGCAGGGCCAGCCCGGCCGACCCGCCGGTGACGGTACCGGCAGCGCACAGCGTCTGGCCGATGGCTGAGGCGACGCCGGTGCGCCGCGCCTACGAGACGGCCTGGTCCGCCAGCTCCCGTGCCCGCGCCGGGTCGGTGTGCCGCCGGGCCTGGGCAAGCAGCCCCAGCCATGGGCACCATGCTGGGTTGACCGCGCCGCGGGCGTCCAACCGCCGGCCCAGATCGGTCAGGACATCGTCGGCCTCGACGGTTCGGCCCTGGGCCAGGCTCAGCTCGGCGCGGACGAGCTGCGGCAGTGGGATTGTCACCGCCTCCGGGAAAGGGCCGCCGTAACTGTGGGCCGCGGTGACCTGCTCCGCTGACTCGATCTTTCCCTGGGCGACCAGCGCCTGCAGCAGGGTGCCCAGCGCGAACCAACGGGCGGGGCTGCGCGGCGCGAGGGAGTCGGCACACCGCAGTGCCCGGCGGGCAGCAGACTCGGCGTCGACGAGCCGCCCGGTGCGGTAGTGGATCTGGCCGTGCAGGGCGTAGCCGAACGCCAGATGGGTACCGTGCCAGCCCTGCTTCTTCAGCTCCGCCAGGCCCGTCGCATGCAGCTCCAGCGCCCGCTCGGGTCGGTCGCAGTACAGGTGACACAGCGCGACCAGGACGGGGATCTCGAACCCCCAGTCCTCGTCCACCCAGCTCATCCCGGTGCCCAGCGCGGCCGCCGCCAGGCCGAGGACAGTATCTGCCGGCTCCCCACGCAACATCGCGTCCCAGGCCCGCAGGCCCAGCAGCGACTGTTCGGTGACCGTCCGCCCGGACATCCCCCGCACCAGACGTGCCAGCCGCCGGGAACGGGCGTGCGCGTCGTCATCGTCCATCCAGAACATTGCCCACAGCATGTGCTCGGCACGCAGCCGTAGCCGGGCCTGGTGGGTCGCCGCCGTGCGGGCCTCGACGTCGAGCAGCCGGACCGCATCGGCCATCCGGTCGTCGTGGGCCAGCGACTTCGCCAGCCGCAGTGCTACGGTCTCCCGCAGCCCCGGCCGCAGACCGGGCTGCGCGAGGGCTGCGGACAGATGAAATATCGCCTGCTGGGGGTCCCGTACCAGGGTGGCCAGGCCGAGACTGTGCAGCACCTCGGCGGCCGCATCCGGCGGGGGCGGCTCACGCCGGGCCCGGTCCAGGAACACGGCTGCTTCGGCGGGCGAGCCCGTGGCCAGGCTGAGCCGGCCGGCCGCAAGCAGGATTCCGGCGGCCCACCCGTCACCCCGCGGGGGCAGCGACAGCAGGTGTGCCGCCGCGTCGAGGCAGCCATATGGCCGTGGTCCAGCAGAAGCCGGGCCGCGGCCAGGCGCAGCCGGATGTGGTCCGGGCGGGGAAGCGACCGCAGCACCGCGTCGGCGTACAGCGGATGTGGGAACGTGGGCGGATCGCCGGGACCATCGGGCCGCAGGACGAGCGCGGCCCGTAGCCGGTCGGCCGCCTCCTCGGCCTGCAGCCGGCTCAGGCCCGCCACCCGGGCGGCCAGGTCGAGGGTAGCCCGAGAGCTGAGGATCGCCACCGCTCTGGCCAGCTCCGTCGTCGCCGGGCCGAGCCGGTCGAGCTGTGCCAGCAGGTGGGCGGCCAGCGTCCTCGACGCCAACGCGGTCAGGGCGGGCAGCCCCGCGCCGGTCGGCGTGACATCCTGTGCCCGAGCCCGGGACAGCACGTCGACGAGGACGAGCGGTATACCTCCGGTCAGCTCGCCGGCCCGCTCGCAGAACGGCTCCTGCGCCCCGTCGCCGAGCGCGTGGCGGACGAGCTCGGCGACACCTCCGGCGCTGAGCGGCCGCAGTCGGTGGCTGGCCGCGGCGGCGACGGCCGAGATGGCGGACGGGAAACGGCGGGGGAGCTCCTCGGGGCGGCAGGCCATGACTATCGCGACCGGCAGCATCTCCACCTGCGACGCGAACGTGGAGATCCAGCCGTAGGAGGAGCGGTCGGCCCAGTGGGCGTCGTCCACCGTCAGCAACAGCGGCCCCCGTAGCCTGCTCAGCCGCACGGCGAGCCTGCTCAGCCCGTCGGCGACGTCCCGCGGGTCCGGGCCGTGCCCACTCTGCCTGCTGGACGCACCGGACGCACCGGGTGGGCCGGAGACGTCACCGCGGACACCGAGGCCGACGGCCCGGGCGAGGATCTCCCCGTGCTCGCCCACCAGCTCCCCCAGCTCGGCCGGTGTGTGCGACAGCAGCTCACGCTGGAACAACTGGGCGGTGACGAACCAGGGGGAGTCCTGGTAAGAAAGGTCGCCGCGGGCAGCGAGGACGGTGACACCCGCTGAGCGCGCGAGCTCGCGGATCCGCGCCAGCAGAGCCGTCTTTCCCAGGCCGGCCTGGCCCTCCACCAGCAGCACTCCGCCACCGGTCGCGGCGCCACCGAACGCGGGCCGCCCCTGCACCGGGCCGGCGATCCGCCCGATCAGGGTCTCGGCTGCCGATAGCTCCGCGCCGCGTTCCAACAGAGGGGGCGCCTGCGTCGGCCAGCCTGCCCATCCGTCGCCTGCCCACCGGCCGGCCCGCCCATCGCCGGGCTGCTGGGGCATGGTCAGCCCACCGGAAGCAGGACGGCCCGGGTGTAAAGCGCGGGGGCGGCTGCGATCAGTGCTGTGTCGAGATGCAGCACCAGCCGTCCCGGTTCGTGATGCACCCTCAGACCGGCGGCGCCATAGCCTTCCAGCATGATCTCGCCGGTGCCGCGGCCATGGTCGAGCACCCCGTGGGCCCGGCCGTTCGCGACGTGTGAACGGCGGTACCGCAAACCGGCGGGGCTCAGATCCGTCGTGGAGCGGCCATCGGTGATGTACGAGGTGTGCACGCCCGCGAAACGACCGTCGGCAGCTACCTGAATGTCGAGGTGGAAATCCTTCAGGTGGAAGCCCTGGTGCTCGGCCGCCCCCGGGACCAGCCGCTCCGCGGAGCACCAGCGCCCCGCATACCCCCGCCGGCCGACGGATCCCGACCCGGCCCGTCTCCCCCGATTACCGAACACGGACGCATCGTAGGCTGCGGATCACCCGGCCTTACAGTGGAGAAACCCATGCGTCTTCCCAGGCCCCTGCCAGGACGGGACGCTCGGGACGCCACCCCGGTCAGCCGCCGCCCGGAGGATCCAGGTCCAGGTCCGGGCCCGGATCCTCCCTGCTCGGCGGATCGTCAGGGTCCAGCGGGGAAAGAGGATGGGGACCTGGGCCCCGCAGGCCGAGATACAGCCCGGCGAGTTCGGCGCGTGAGGCGACACCGTGCAGCCGGTAGAGGTCGCGGGCCAGGTTCTCGGCATGGCCCCGGGAGATGTAAAGCTCGGCGGAGATCGCGTCGAAGTCGTCGCCGCGGAGAATGCGCCGCAGCAGTTGCAGTTTCAGGCGCGTCATCCCCGTGCGCGAGCCCGCGGCGGCATCCGGGCCGCCGAGGGACGCCAGCAGCCGGTGACAGCGCTCCGCGTAGGTCCGGGCGCCGAGGCTGGTGAAGGTTTCCAGGGCGGACCGGAGATTCTCCTCGGCTTTCGGCCGCCGGCGTAGGCTCCGGTTCACCTCGCCGGCGCGCAGCCGAGCCAGGGCGGCGGGGAAGACCATGTGCAGCCGGTCCGCTTCGGCCGCGGCGTGTTCCAGTAGCTCCATGGCCTCGGGCCGGCGGCCGCGTGCGGCGAGCAGCGTCCCACGGGCCCGCGCCGCGGCGGCCAGCGCGCAGGGCGAGGCACGGGTCCGGGCCTGCGCCTCGTAGTGGTCCAGCTCGGCCTCGGCCTCGTCGTGGCGGCGAAGCCGGACCAGTGCTTCGACGTGGAGGTCGCGCCAGTCGAAGACGCCGGGGGCGGTGGCCCCGTCCGGATGGGCGAGTTGGGCCACCCGGGAGCAGGCTGCGACAACCCCGGCCGGGTCGTCGAGGGCTGCGGCGAGGTGCGCGGCGGCCGTGGTATGGAACGCGCACAGCGCTGGAACTTCATGGGCACCGTTTTCCGCCGCGCGGGTGAGCAGCCGGCCCGCCTCGGCCGCCTCCCCCCGGGCGGCCGGGACGAGCGCGGCGGTTGCGTAGACGAAGGCGATGACCCACACGTGCCCGGCAGATTCCGCGAGTGCGACGGCGTCGCGCCCCCCGGCCGCGGACTCGGCCCACCTCCCAGAACGGAAGGTGGCCTCCGCGTAGTGGGCCAGTCCGATGAACCGCAGATGCACCGATTCGATGTCGGCGTAGCCACCGGGGGCGAGCTGTTCGGCCGCGGCGGCCAGATTCCCCGACCACAGGTGCGTCACCCCGCGGCCGACTCGCAGCGTGGCCAGGGTGTGCGCGGTCGGGGCGAGGGTGCCGCCGGCCGCGTCGAGCTCCGCCAGGGCCTGCTGGCCACCGTGCTCGGCCGTGAGTGCGGTGGCCACGAAGACCAGCCCCAGAGCCCGATGGGCGGACGAGGCCGCCGTCTCCGCGAAGGCGCGCCGGCCCCAGAGCTGTGCCTCACGGTAGTGGCCGGCCGGGATGTTCACCTGGGCCAGCCAGGCGGCACTCTGCGCCGCGGTCGCCGCGTCGCCCGTGGAACGCGCCTCAGCCCAGCTGCCCACCAGACCGCGTTCGCCTGCCTCCCGGTCGCCCGACAGCAGGTCCAGATGGGCGCGCACGTAGCGGTATCGGGCTGGTCTTTCCGGGTCGCGGCCCGCACCGTCGCCCAGCGCCGCGGCCGCCTCGTCCTGTTCACCGCACTGCAGGAACGACATCGCCGCGTCCAGCCGCAGGCCGCGGGCTCGGGCCTGGTCCGGGCTCACCGCGGCGGCGAGCATGAGATGGTCCGCCGAGCGGATGTGCAGACCGGCGGCTGATTCGGTTGCGGCCTGCTGCTCCAGCTCGACCGCGAGCGCGCCGTCCGGGACTAGCGTGGCCGCGGCGCGGTGCTCCAACGCGGTGGCCGGGTCGGTGGATGACCGGGCCACCGCCAGGTGCAGCGCTGTCCGCTCGGCGAGGTCGAGGGCGTGGTAGACCGCCGCGCGGATCAGCGCATGCGGCGGGACCACCCGCAGGTGCGGCGGCTGACCGGACGTGGTGACCAGACCGTGGCGCAGGGCGTCCCCGAGAGCACTGGCCGGGTTGGCGACATCGGCAATCACGGCGGCCTGCGCCGGCGCACAGGCCCGACCCAGGACGGTGACCACTGCGGCGAACCGGCGCCCGTCCGGCGGGCAGGCGGCAAGACGACGATGGACCAGTGAGGCCAGCGACTCCGGCGGCGGTGGTGCCCCCACATCCGTCGCCGGGGCGATCGCGTTCCCGCCCTGGTGGGCAAGCAGCATCGCAAGCCACAGGGGATTTCCCCCGGTGGCATCGACGAGGGACTGCAGTCGGCGACGCGGCTGGCGCCCGGCCCCGACCGCGTCGCACAGCTCATCGAGTTCGTCGGCGTCGAAGCCGTCGAGGCGCAGGACGGTCCCGCCCACCTCGGCGTGACGGCGCAGCTCGTCGAGGCCCGGGGAGCTGTGTGGACGCCCGGTCAGCACCAGCAGCAGCGGCAGCCTGCCGGAACGCAGCAGCAGGTAGTTGACCAGCCGTAGCGAGGGCTGATCGCACCAGTGGATGTCGTCGAGGTGCAGAACGACCGGCCCGGCGGCGCACAGGTCCGTGACGGCACGGGTCAGCAGGTCGCCGGTCCAGCGGATCCGCTGGTCGTCGAGAGGCCTGGAAGCATCGCCAGCCATGGTGGCCGGGGCGCCCAGCACGTCGAGCAAACGAGCCGAAAGTTCCAGATCGTGCCTACGCTCGCCTTCACCAGCCGCGACGCGGAAGACACGGACCGTGGGCCCGGCCTCTGCCGCGGAGCCATCACCGGAGTTTTCGCCGCGGTCGGCTGCCAGGTCCGTTAGGAACCGGTTCAACAACGTGGTCTTCCCGACCCCGGCGCGGCCTTCGACTAGGACACAACGGCACCCGTACGCGGCGACAGCGGCGGCGAACTGTGCCGCGAGTTGGCCGAGCTCAGCTGACCGACCGACGAAAACAGTCGTGTTCGAACTCACTCACCGCACCCCCGCCGCACGGTCCGAGATCCCACCTGTGGATCACAGTACCGGCAGACGGACAGCCAGGGTTGGCCGAGATGTGCGGCCGCGGTGGTCAGGCGAGACGGGACCGCCAGGTGTGCCTCGCCCGTGCCCTGCGCCGGGCCCGCGCGGCGTGGACGTCCTGCCTGCCCGCGTTGAGGAGCCTCCACATAGAATTCGTAATGAAGTAATTAATGCAAGTCAATATGCGTCTTCGCAGGTCACGGGCTCGCGAGGACCCCGAAGTGAACAAGTTATTTCATTCCGAATCCATAGGTACCCCCAGAGCTTTACCCCTGGCCGCTCCGGAGGAGAACCGCCCGCCGGTACAGGCGAGGGCTGCCCGGGATGAGCCCCGTGTCGAGCAGAAGGGTGATCTGGCCGGGTGCCGACTCGAAACCGAAGGCACTGCGCCCGGTATCGGCCAGCACGATCCGGCCGCGCCCGGACGCCGTGTCGAGGCGGCCGTGTGCCGGGTACAGCCGATCCCCGCGCCGGCAGTCCCGCGCTGGAACCCCGAATGGGCCGAACACCGGCACGTCGACGCAGAAATACCCCGCATGGCTGCCCCGGAAGAGCCCGTCCGGCCCAATGACGATGTCCAGATAGAAATCCCGCAGCCCGCCGGACCCCGGGCTCACCCGCTCCAGGGAGTACCAGCGCCCGGCGATCCGCGCTGCTTCCGCAGGCTTCTGGGGCCTCGCCCCGCCGCCCCTTCCCTCCGCCACGTCTCGCCCGCAGGTCCCGGAGGCAGGCGTTCCGGTCTCATGGGTTCCCGGTCGGACACCGCTTGCCCCAGGCCGGCCGCCGGCCTCCCGGCGGCGCTCGATCACCTCCGCAGCCAGCTGGGCAAGGGCCCGCAATACCTGCCCGCTCCCGCTTCCCCGACTCATGCGACCGCCATCCCGATCATCGCAGCCCCGGACCCCGGCGCGGGCATGTCCTGTTCCGCCGTACCGTCCCCGGCCCGGCAGCATGTGTCCG
>NZ_CDWTNB010000091.1:0-16068 GCF_977947065.1 Frankia sp. CgJB1 | reverse complement strand
ACACAAACCTACTCCAGCCAGGAGAGGTTTCCCACACAAACTAGAATGGAGAATACCATGGCGGAAATTGACCTCGGATTGGCCACGGACTGGGATGAGGGCGACACCCACGGCCGAATCAGGTTGAGGCAGAACCAGAATTACCCGAACTCGCCCAAGAAGGATGTGATCATCAGCTCGCCGGTGAGCATCGAACTCTCGGTCAACACAAACTACTCCACCTCCCAGGAAGCCGACAAGATCTTCTTCACGACCCACCACGGCAACCAGAAAAAGATCATCGCAATACTGGACTCCAACGGAGACCTCTACATCGCTGGCCGCGTGATCGAAGGGCAGTCGAACCTGTCCTACGAGTAGCCCGACAGCTCGGGGTGGGCCGGCGCCGCCGCGCCCACCCCGACACGGACGTCGCTGCCGTGCTCGCCCCGCTGGGTCTGCGGCTGTCAGCAGCCAAGACCCGGGTAGTGCACACGAGCGACGGGTTCGACTTCCTGGGGTTCCGCATCCAGCGGCGCCGCAAGCGAGGCACGAACCAGTGGTACGTCTACACCTGCATCCCTGACCGGCCCCTCAAGGCGGTGAAGGAAAAGAGCGGCCACCCGACGAGCGTCACGTTCAGCCCGACGATGCCGCTGGTCGCCACCGGGGGTACCGACACCACCGTCCGGCTGTGGCAGCTGGCGTTCCCCGACCCGCCGCGGCTCGTCGCCGCCGTCGGCTACGGCCGGCGGATCAACCAGCAGTGGGCGCGGGCGGTGGCGTTCAGCCCGGACGGCACCCTGCTGGCCACCGCCGGCGCCGACCGCGTCACCGTCCTCTGGGACTTGTAAGCGCGTCCGGGACCTGTGGGTGCCGTAAGTGTCCCGGATCCGGGGCACTCCACCTGCGGACAACCCGGTGGCCGCTGCCAATGGTCCGATTTCGCAACAGTCGCGGGAGCTGCACGCTACTAGGGTCTGATCCGGGGTCGCGTGAAGGGCTCCAGGAGCGAACGGCCCCGGAGCCTACATCAGAACAACAGGAGGTACCGATGAAGGCGCTAGTATACCACGGGCCGGGCAAGAAGTCGTGGGAGGAAGTTCCCGACGCCACGATCCAGGAGCCTGGCGACGTCGTCGTCCGGGTCGACACCACCACGATCTGCGGGACCGACCTGCACATTCTTCAGGGCGACGTCGCGACCATGACCGACGGCCGCATCCTCGGCCACGAGGCCGTCGGCACGATCATCGAGGTCGGCGACGCGGTCACGGCATTCCAGGTCGGTGACCGGGTGCTCGTTCCGGCGATCACGAAGTGCGGCCGCTGCGAGTACTGCCAGCGGGGAATTCCCTCGCACTGCCAGACCGTCGGGGGCATCGGCTGGATTTTCGGGCATCTGATCGACGGGACACAAGCCGAGTTCGCCCGGGTCCCCTATGCCGACACCTCGCTGTACGCGGTGCCGGCGAACGTGGCCAACGAGCAGGCCATCTTCCTCGCCGACTCGCTGCCGACGGGCTACGAGGTCGGCGTGCTGGCCGGCAACGTGCGTCCGGGTGACACGGTCGCGGTGGTCGGGGCCGGGGCGGTGGGGCTCTCGGCGATTCTGACGACCGGCCTGTGGGGCGCGTCGAAGGTCATCGCGATCGACTCGAACAAGTTCCGGCTGGACAAGGCGCTGGAGTTCGGCGCCACCGATGTGGTGGAGGTCGGCCCCGGCACGGTCGCCGAAACCATCGCGCTCACCGACGGGCTCGGCGTCGATGTCGCCATCGAGGCGGTGGGCTATCCGGAGACGTTGCTGACGGCGGTGTCGCTGGTGCGGCCCGGCGGCACGATCGCCAACGTGGGTGTGCACGGCACGCCGGTGGAACTGCCGATGCAGGACCTGTGGATCCAGAACCTGAGCCTGACCATGGGGCTCGTCGACACCGTCTCGATCCCCACCCTGCTCAAAATGGTCGCCAGCGGCCGGATTCCGGCCGAGAAGATGGGCACGCACACGTTCACCTTCGAGCAGGTGAACGAGGCCTACGAGGTGTTCCGGAACGCGGCGGCGAACGAGGCGCTGAAGGTTGTCATCAACCGGGTCTGAGCCCGTCTCCAGCCCAGGACGGTTCTGCGGCGGGGCGGGTTTGGTCGACCTTCTCCGCCGCCCGTCAGGCGCTGTACCCATCAGGCGATAGACCCGTCAGGCGATATAGCTGATGCCGAATGCGTCGATCTTGCGGTAGAGGGAAGAACGGGCGATACCGAGCATGGCGGCGGCCTTGTAGCGGTTGCCGCGGGACTCGTACAGCGCCTGGATGATCGCGTCGCACTGCGCGGCCTCAAGCATCGACATCTTGCGTGCTCTGCCCTGGAAACACAGCTGGGGCAGGTCCGGGGGCTGAACCTCTCCGATCGGCTTGCGCGTGACGACGTACCTGAGGACGTCCTGGAGCTCGCTGATGTTGCCGGGCCAAGCGTACCCCTCCAGGGCCCGGATGACCTGCAGACTGAGCCGCAGCGAACGGCGTGCCGCGATTTTGTGCAGGATCGACAGCGCGATTTCCCCGATCTCGTCGGCCCGGTAGCGTAGGGCGGGCACCCGGGTGATCTCGTGGAAGTGCCGCAGGAGCAGCCCGTAAGGCCGGGTCGCGTCCACCGCCGGCGTGTCGATGCACCCGACGAGCAGCGGCGGCGAGGGCAGCGCGACCAGCGGTCGCAGCGTCTCGTCCAGGCACCGGGCGGCGATCGGGATGAGCAGGTTCATCCCGCGCAGCACCAGCAGGTGCGGCCGGTCGCCGGCGCCGGTGAGCAGTCGCGTACCAGGAGGCGTCCGGGCGCTGCTCTGCTCGGGTGCGCCGCTCCGCTCAGCCGCAAACGATCTACAGTCCACGGTCACGACCCGACCCGTACGCCTGCCGGAACTCGTTGATCACCAGGGTCTGCTTGCCCACTCCCGGCTCGCCGATCAGCAGGTGGTTACGGCCCTGCTGGATGCTGACGACCACCTCCCGCCACGCCCGCAGGAACGGGGACAGCAACTCCCGATTCGCCCGGATCCGCGCCTCGGCGTGCTCCTTCTGGGCGTGGCCGGGTCCTCTGAGGTCCTGCGCGTAGTCGCGTCGAACCATCGGTGCGACGTGCGAACCCTGACGCCGGACAGCCTCGGCCGGCTCGGCCGACCGCTGGGCACCGGTCGGCGCCCCCGTGAGCAGGCATCCGACCACGTCATCGCCGAGCTGGACCGCCTCGGTCACCACCTCGGCGCAGCCGCCGGAGGGCAGCTCCACATGCTGGCGGGCGAAATCCCGCAGCGACAGGCTCGCCAGCACCAGGTCGCTGAGCACCCGCAGGTCGCCGACCTCCAGGTGGCAGGCCGCGACGTTGGTCAGGACGTAGTCCCCGTCCGTGGCGAGCACCCAGGCCTTGTCCTGGCCGACGTGGCCGGTACGGTCGTCCCCGCAGGCGCGGGCGAAGCGGTCGAGGATCGTCTGTGACCGCCGGTGGGGTTCAGCTGCCATCCGCTCGGTGACCTGACGGGCGAGCAGCTGCGCCACCGCAGGCTGCAGGGTCGTCTCGTCCGACTGGTGGCAGATGACCATCACCACGCCGCGGACGTCGCGGCTGTGCGGATCCACCACCAGCGCGGCGGCCTCGCCGAGACACCTCAGCTGGGAGTGGTAGTGCTCCGGACCGCTGATCGCGATATCGGTCTGGTCATGCAGGGAGATCGACGCGGCGGTGGTACCGACGGCCTGCTCGGCGTAACCGTAGCCGGGCACGAACAACACCCCGTCGAGCAGCCCGGCAAGGGCACGGTCGCCATCCCGGCGGACCCGCACCACCCCTGCGGTGTCGACCAGCACCAGCGAGGCGGCAACCTCGGCGCTCCCGGCGAGGAAGCCGTCGAACACCTCCTCGGCGCAAGTCACCAGAGGCGTAACCTCGGGGTGGCCCAGGAACCGTGCCCTGATGCGGTCAGGCTCGATGCCGTACGCGCGCGACCGTTCCCATGAGGCCAGCACGGCCGGCCGGACGACATCCCGCCAGACCACACCCTGCCCCGCGGTCAGAAACGACCGGCGCGCCGCCTCAACCTCGACGAGCCTCGGCATGCGGCAGAGTATAAGAGCACCGCAGTGGGCGTCACCTGAGCTTTATGCGCGTCGCGGGAGCTTTGCGGGTGGACCGGGCGGCTGGACCGCCTCCGGCGCGCCGAGCCGCGCGGCCCACCACCAGGTCAGGCCGCGCAGCTCAGGTCAGTGCAGCTCAGGTCAGCGGCCGGCGGAGGTCTCGGCGAGCTCCGCGTAGAAGATCCCGGTCGACTGCCGGGTCACGCTGCCGCCGGCCACGACCCGGTGCCGGCCGGCAGCAGACCGTTGGTCCAGCGGGTGAGGATTGCCCCCGAGAACACCTGCAACGCCCCGGGCACGACGGGCACCGGGATCCAGGTGCCGTCAGACCGCCACGCCGCATCGGGAGTCCGGGGGTCGCCCCCGGGCAGACATAACGGCTGATCGGAAGCCGCCCGAGGGGCGGCGAACAGCCGAAGCCAGCGCGTGGAGACGAGGGGACTCGAACCCCTAACCCCTGCCTTGCAAAGGCAGTGCTCTGCCAATTGAGCTACGCCCCCGAGGGACGCACTCCGGCCGGGACGGAACCATTCGACGATGACCACCTCGGCGAAGCACTTCACAAGCGTACGGCATGACGGTCTCCTCGGACGTTGGTCCGGCACGGGAACCACCCGGGAACCATGGGGGGACACCGATGCTCGGGGGGATCCGGTCTTCCGGCGATCACAGTGCCCGCCTACGACCATCGTGCCCCGCGGGAGCCCTGTGGATAACCGGGCCGCGACTCCCCCAACCGCCA
This sequence comes from Frankia sp. CgJB1, assembly GCF_977947065.1. Taxonomy (NCBI): domain Bacteria; kingdom Bacillati; phylum Actinomycetota; class Actinomycetes; order Frankiales; family Frankiaceae; genus Frankia; species Frankia sp. CgJB1. Next base: position 11,220 of record NZ_CDWTNB010000091.1, on the reverse strand, counting down.
CCCTGTGGATAACCGGCCCGTCGGTCAGGACCGGCGCAGGGTCGGATCGATGAAGGCCAGCCGCTCCCGCACCTTGACCGCGAGATCCCGGAAGTCGGAGTAGCACCGCCGCACCGCGCTCTGCGTACCGCCGAGCGCGCCGTCTCCGGCCCGCAGGTCGAACATCGGCTTACGGGCGTCGTGCGCCAGCGGGATCAGGTTCGCGTAGTGCCCCAGAGTGGCGATCTCGAAGGAACGGTCGTGCGGTCCGGGGTTCCCGCTGGTGAGCACCGAGGTCGCGAACACCTCGGGAATCCGGTCGAGCCACCGGTCGTGCGCCTTTGCCGGCCGGTCGGTCCGCGTCGGCGGCTGCATCACGATGTACCCGATCGGCATCATCAGCCCGCGCGGAGCCGAGATGCGCTCGGGAATCTTCGGCAGCACCGTGCCCTGCCAGATGGAACGCCACTCCCGCAGCGTGGGGCCGAGGTTGCGCAGCCCCCGCAGCGAGAACAGGTCCGCTGCCAGTGGCATGAGCACGGTGTCGGCGGACAGCAGCGCGGCCCGGTTGATGGCCCCCAGATTGGGCCCCACGTCGATGAGCACGATCTCGGCGCCAACCAAGCGGGCACCATGGTCGATGACCCGGTGCAACGCCGTCGTCGTACGCAGCGCCGCGATGTCCTTGCCGAGGAAGCTGTTCGGCCAGGCGGCCGACAGCCGGTCCTCGAAGACGCTCAGCTCGACGTCACCGGGCAGCAGCCACAGGCCGTCCTCGATCGTCACCGGATCGAAGAGCGCGACGTCCCCGACCCCCTCCATGATCGGCCCGATCGCCGTCGCCATCGTCCCCGTACCGGGGACAATCCGAACCGGGCGCACGTCGAGGTCGATGATGGACTTCGGCGCGGACGACGCGGTGACCTCCGGCTCCTCCCACAGCTGGGTCAGCTCGTCCTCGTCGAGGAACTGGGCGGTCAGGTTCGCCTGCGGATCGAGATCGACCGCGAGCACCCGGTGACCCATGCGCTGCAGCATGTGCGCCAGGTGGTAGGCGAGGGTCGTCTTACCGACGCCGCCCTTGTTGTTGAACAAGGCCATCGTGATCATGAAAAGCTCCGGCCACGATCCCCACGTCGCCCGCGCGCCGCCTTACCCCAGTTGTCCCTGTTGTCCAACACGGCAGACATTGTCGCGCTAGCCGGAAACCTCAGAAGAAGCCCGCCCCGTCGCGGGTCCCGCCAGCCCGGTCCGGGACGCCGAGCAGCCGGCCGGTCAGTCCGAGAAAGCGCCGGTCATTCCCAGGGGGCGAGGGTGGGCCAGTCCGGCCGGCCCGGGTCCCGGCCGGCGAGCCAGCGCAGCGTCGGCCTGGTGGGCGTATCGACGACCACACGCCGCTGCCCGCGACCGACGGCGGTCGACGGCCGGTCCCCCGGCGCCAGCACGACGGTGATCTCCGGGGGTACTCGGGCCGGCAGCCCGCGCAGGGTCCACTCCCATTCGGTCTGGACGTAGGCCGGGCTCAGGTCCGCCCAGCCGGGACCGCCGAGATCGGCAAGATCGAGGTCGACGAGGTGTATCTCGGTCTCCCGCCAGCGGAGGAAGACCAGATCAGCAAGGGTCGTCAGGCCATAGGTGGCGGTGTGCCCGAGACCCGTGCGCCAGACGTCGACCTGCACGCCGTCCCAGGCCCGCTCCAGCCGGGTCACCGCGGCCACCAGGTCGTCGCGGACCTGGGCGGCGGGCAGATCGCAACCGGCGGCCGATGCCGTCCTCCCGCTGCTGCGCGCCCCCCGGGTACTGGGCCCGGATCCCACCGGCCCGGGCGGCTTCGACCATGCCGGTGTGACTGTCCGCGTTGCGGGCCAGGTGGGTGAGCAGGTGACCGACCGCCCAGCCCGGCAGGCCCGACGGACGGCGCACGACGATGTCGTCCAGCCGGCCGGCCACCTCCAGTAGACGCCGATGGGCCACTGCACATCCGGCGAGCCGATCGTGCGGAACCACCGAGGGGAGGTAGGAGGGACCGGACGGCGGCGACGTGTCGATGCTCGACTCCTGAGCGATGCTCACACCCGCCCCGGAGTCGGCATCAACTCCCGCGCCGGGGACGATGGCGTCGGACGGTCGGGGCGAGGTCGGGGTGGTCATGGTTCTACGGTGCCCCCCGACGCCACCACACGCCACCACACGCCAGGTCAAGCCTCCTACCAGCGTCTTTACCCGCAGATTCCTTATAGTCGGCACACGTTGCGCTCGAGATCCGGGCCGCGTCCGACGCTCCCTCGATGGCCGACGTAACGCGGTGGAAACAGCTCCGAGCGAAAATACCCAGAGGAAGATACGGAAAACATGCACACGGATACCCGGCGGAAGGATGAGCGGATGTTCACAACTCCTCGCTTCCTGCAGGGCTTTGTCCCCTTCGAGGGCAAAGGTCTGGATGTTCCGATTTCGCTTGACTCGTCGTTCAGCTACGTCGTCCCAGCCGGCATCACCGCCCAGCCGCTCTACTTCCGGGGCGGCAACTCGACGGACGAACTGATCTGCCCGATCCTCCTGCGGAACGGGGTTCCCATGCGCTTCTTCCCGATCGGAGCGCGGGGTTCAATCCACGTGCCGCTGCGCATCGTCGAGGATCTGGTGTCGGAGACGCACATCGAGCTGCACCTCGCCGCCCCGGCCGGGCTGGTCGGCACCCTGGTCGCCGACGTGGGCCTAGTCGAGCTCTAAGGCTGAGGCCCTGAGCTGGAAACTTCGGCGGGCTGACCCCCCGGGCCGGGCTGGCATCCCGGCCTTGCCGCGGACCTCAGCGCCCGCCGGCCGGGGCGCCCGCCGCGGAGGTCGCCTCCCGCCAGAGGTCGATCTCCTCCTTGCCCCTGCTGCGGCGCCGGACGGCGGTCAGCGCGGCTCCGGCGCTCGCCAGTAGAGCCAGCACGGTCACCTTGCGAACCATCTCGTCTCCTTCGTAGGCCACCTTCACCCAACGGTATCCCGCCCGCCGGTACCGTGGCCGGACCGAGTCGCATCGCCCTGATCAACGTCACCGCAGGCTGATCAACGCCGCAGCAGGCCGCGCAGCCGGGATCCGGCCGGCCAGGACGGCGGGGGGCCCGACACCGCATAGGCCGGGAACACCCGCTCGGCCACGTCGACCAGCATCGCCACGTCGATGGGCCGAAGCACGATCCCGGCGGAGAGCACGTAGTCGGCCACCCCGGTGGCAGGCAGCAACAGCACGCCCTCGACGAGGGCCAGGCCGGCGGGAAGATCCGCGCGGGCGAAGGCCACGACCGGCTGGACCTCCAACTGCCAGCCCGCCGGCAGTTCCACGAGGAGCTGCGCGGTGGCCTCCTCGCCCATCCACGCGACCAGCCCCAGCATCGCCCGCAACGGAACCTTGCCGGCCCAGACCCCGACGGCGTTCTGGCGGATCGGTCCCGGATGGGCGTCGGTCTCGATCAGCCAGGCCCCGGACGGCCCGATGACGAGATGGTCGATATTGCCGGCCGAGTCGGCCAGCGCGCGGTCGTGCAGGACAGTGTAGCCGGCCCGGACCAAACGGTCCAACGCCCGTGCGGTGCTGCGTTCGGCCTCCGCGTCCTCGCGCCAGGCCTCGATCTCCGGCGGGGACCGGAGAAACCGGGTCGCCGCGACGAGGACCACCACGACAGCCGAGATGATCGCGAGCTGCACGGCCACGAGCGCGGGCAGCCCGACCAGGAGGCTGACCACGGCGACGACGAGGGCGACGGCACCCGCTGTCGCCCCGGCGACGGCCATCGCCCGCCGTTTATGATCACCGCGCTCGGTGACGTACAGCTGCTTGCGCCGCAGGTACTCGGCCATGGCCGAACGTCCCGCTGACTGCCGATCGGACACGTCCGCGGTCACCACCTCCCGGCGCCGTCACGACGCCGTTGCGCTCGGCGTTGTCTCCGGGTCCGGAACCGGCTCCGCCGTCAGTCAATCACGGCGTGCTACTGACTCCCGGTCCGTCCCGGTCACCATTCCATCGAATACACAACAGCGACAGGGTCAAGGGCGTGGAATATGCGAGGGAAAAGCACGTTGAAAACATATCTATACCACCCATCGGCGAGCTGGCCGAGGCGACACCGAGTACGGCGGCCGGGTAGGGGGCCGGCAGCGCAGGGGAGAACCCACCAGAGGCCGCCGCCGGGCGCGGTGTCGAACAGTTGCAGTGCCGGAGAGGAGCCACAGGATGCCACGCCACGTGACACCCGAGGGGATCCGGAATGACGAGCCGCAACCACCACACCCTCACTCACAGCCACAGCGGCGGGCGATCGACACCGACCAGGTACGGGCCTTCGCGGCCGGCTGCGTCACGCCGGTCCACGGGACAGACGATGAGGCGGCCCGCGGGAATGCCCGCAAGGACACCCGGGGGGACGGCCATAGGGATGCCCGGGGGAACGGTGGCCCGACGGTACCGGGAGGATGCGTCGGCATCGAGACGGAGTGGCTGGTCGTCGACACGCAGGCGGTCCACTGCCTGATCCCGCCAGCCCGCACGCTAGCGTCCCTCGCCCGGATTCCCGGGACCACCCCGGGCCCCGGCGGGCCGGTCCTGCCCGGGGGCAGCCGCATCACCTTCGAGCCCGGCGGCCAGCTGGAGCTGTCCGGGCCGCCGGCCGAGCTCACCGCGGCTGTGCGGGCGACCTCCGCCGATCTGAACCTGGTCCGCTCCGCCCTGGCGGTGGACGGCCTGGCCCTCGTCGGCATGGGGGTCGATCCCCTGCGCGTCGGGATGCGGCAGACCACCGCGTCCCGGTACGCGGCGATGGAGGAGCATTTCCGGACCGGGGGCGGGGCGTCCGGCACGGTGATGATGTGCTCGACCGCCTCCGTCCAAGTCAACCTGGACCTCGGCGGCTCGCCTGCCGAGGCGGCGCGGCGGTTCCAACTCGTCCACGCTCTCGGCCCGGTCCTCACCGCCCTGTTCGCCGCCTCACCCGCGTACGCCGGCCGCCGGACCGGATGGCGGTCGACCCGCCAGGCGGTGTGGGACGGCATCGACGCGAGCCGGACCCGGCCCGTCGCGGCCGCTCTCACGGCCCCGGGGTCCAGCGACACCGAGCCCGATCTCGTCGACCTGTGGGCGCGGTACCTGCTCGACGCCAAGCTGATGATGGTCGGGAATCCCGCCGGGGCCGGCGACCCCAAAAACGATCATCATTTCGTCGCGGTCCGGGACGGCTCGACCTTCGGGGACTGGCTCGCCGGCCGCGGCCCGGTCACCCGTCCCCCGACCCGCGACGACCTCTCTTACCACGCGACCACGGTGTTCCCGCCGGTCCGACCGCGTGGCTGGTGGGAGCTGCGCTACCTCGACGCGCAACCAGGTGACGGCTGGCAGGCCGCCGTCGCGATGCCGACGGTACTGCTTGACGACCCGGTCGCCGCGGACGGAGCGTTCGAGGCGTGCCTGGCCGTCGCGCATCGCTGGCCGGCCGCGGCGATGCTCGGCATGGCCGACGAGCCCCTGCGACGCGCGGCGGTGCGCTGCGTCGACCTGGCCGTGAGCGCCCTGCGCCGCGGCGGCGCGACCGATCTCGCCGAGACGGTCGAGTCGTTCGCCGGGCGCTACCTCGACCGCGGCCGATGTCCGGCCGACGGACTGACCGAACGACTTCTCGCGATCGGCCCGGCCGGTCTGCTGCGTGAGGAGGCCCACCGGTGCGTCTCACTCGTCTGACCCAGTCCCCGGCGTCCCCGGCCGACCCAGCCGACCGGGAGACCGCCGCCGCCCAGGAGGCGATGCCGACCCAGAAGGCTATGCCGATCACCGCCGACACCGTCACCGACGCCCTCCGGGCCGCGCGCCGGCGTTCACTCACGTACACCGACATCGCCGCGGATGATCTCCTCCGCCAGCACTCGCCGCTGATGTCCCCGCTGGTCTGGGACCTCGCTCACGTCGGCAACTACGAGGATCTCTGGCTGGTGCGCGCGCTGGCCGGCGGCACCGGGACGCGGCCGGGGCTCGACGACATCTACGACGCGTTCCGGCACAGCCGCGCGAGCCGCAGCCGACTGGCCCTGCTCGGCCCCGCCGAGACCAGGGCGTACCTGCACGAGGTCCGCGGCCGCACCCTCGACCTCCTCGACCGGTTCGGACCCGACCGGTTCGGACCGGTGGCCGGCGCCACCGCGGAAACCGCTGCCGTACCGGAGCGGGAACGGCTGCTCGCCGACGGCTTCGTCTACGGCATGGTCGTGCAGCACGAGCACATGCACGACGAGACGATGCTCGCCACGCACCAGCTCCGCCAGGGACCGCCGGTACTCGCTCCCGGCGCGGCGCCACCGCCCGGCCGCCGGGTGCCGCGGCCGGAGGTCCTCGTGCCGGCCGGCGAGTTCACCCTCGGCACCAGCACCCATCCCTGGGCCTTCGACAACGAGGGTCCCGCCCACCGCGTCCACCTCCCCGCGTTCTGGATCGACACCATCCCCGTCTCCAACCGGGCGCAGATCGCCTTCATCGACGCCGACGGCTACGACGACGAGCGGCTCTGGTCGACGGCGGGATGGGAATGGCGCCAGACGGAGGGCCTGAGCGCGCCCGCGTTCTGGTGGCGCGAGGGCGGCACCTGGCTGCGCCGCCGGTTCGGCCGGGTCGAGCCGGTTCCCCTCGACGAGCCGGTCCAGCACGTGTGCTGGTACGAGGCCGAGGCGCATGCCCGCTGGGCCGGCAAGCGGCTGCCGACCGAGGCCGAGTGGGAGAAGGCCGCCGCCTACGACCCGGTCACCGGACGTTCACGGCGGTATCCGTGGGAGGACACCGATCCGACTCCGGAGCGTGCCAACCTGGGCAACCGGACGAGCGGCCCGGCCCCGCTGGGGGCCTATCCCGCGGGCGCGAGTCCCTGCGGAGCCGAACAGATGATCGGGGACGTCTGGGAATGGACGGCGAGCGGGTTCACGCCGTACCCGGGCTTCGCGTCTTATCCCTACCGGGAGTACAGCGAGGTCTTCTTTCCGAAGGCCGGGCGGGAGTCGTCCTTCCGCGTCCTGCGCGGGGGCAGCTGGGCGACGGACGCCGTCGCCGTCCGGGCCACGTTCCGGAACTGGGACTACCCGATCCGCCGGCAGATCTTCGCCGGATTCCGGCTGGCCCGCGACGCCGGGTGACGAGCGAGCACGTGTGCGAAGGAGACCTCGGTGTGTCGGCACCTCGCCTGGATCGGAACGCCACGGACCCTGGCGGGGCTGACCCTGGAGCGTCCGTACAGCCTGCTGCGCCAGTCGTGGTCGCCGAGGCGGATGCGCCACGGCACGGTGAACGCCGACGGGTTCGGAGTCGGCTGGTACGCCCCGGCGCTGCGGGCGGCGCCGGCCCGGTTCCGCCGGGCCGTGCCGATGTGGACGGACGCCTCGTACGCCTCAATCGCCGGCGCGGTCGCCTCCGGCTGCGTGCTGGCGGCCGTGCGTAGCGCCACCGTCGGCATGCCGGTCGAAGAGAGCGCGACGGCTCCCTTCACCGACGGCCACCGGCTGCTCAGCCACAACGGCCGGGTCGACCCGGTGGCCGTCCGGCGGATGCTGCGCGACCGGCCCGACGCTCCGGTCCCGGACTCGACGTGCGACTCCGCGCTGCTCGCCGCGCTGGTGTGGGAGCACGCCGGGAAGCGTCCACTCGCCGAGGCGGTCGCCGAGGTCGTGCTGTCGCTGGACGCGGCGGGTCCGGGCGAGCGGGCCCGGCTGAACCTGCTGGTGGTGGATGGAACCCAGATCGTGGCGACCGCCTGGCGGGACAGCCTGTCATACCGGATGGAGAAAGATGGAGTCCTGGTCGCAAGCGAACCAGACGATGACGAACCGGGCTGGGTGGACGTTCCGGACCATCACCTCCTGGTAGCCGACACACACCAAGTCACTCTTCGTAACATGATCTCCTAGATCGGTTACCGTGGGTTGCACCACGTTGATGGAGGGCACATCCATGACACCAAGGACTCCGACAACCGCCCGGGCGGATGATGCCGTCCCTGAGGGGACGGGCGCGAACGGCACGGCGGAGATCCCGTTCCCGGGCCTCTCCGTCGACCGCCACCTGCACGAGTCGGATCGCACCGTCACGCTGGCCCGCGACGTCCTCGCCGGCCTCACCGCGAGCCCCCGCGAGCTGCCGCCGAAGTGGTTCTACGACACCACCGGCGGCATGCTGTTCGACAAAATCACCCGGTTGGCGGAGTACTACCCGACCCGGCGGGAACGGGCCATCCTGGTCAGTTACGCCGACGAGATCGCGACGGCCTGTCCGGCCGACACCCTCATCGAGCTGGGATCGGGAACCTCCGACAAGACCAGGCTGCTGCTCGACGCGCTGCGGGCGGCCGGCAACCTCCGCCGCTTCATCCCCTTCGATGTCGACGAGGCAGCCCTGGTGCGGGCGGGTCGCGGGATCCTCACCACCTACCCGGGGCTCTCCGTGGCGGCCGTGGTCGGGGACTTCGAACGGCATCTGCACCAGCTGCCCCGAGGTGGCCACCGGCTGCTCGCCTTCCTCGGCGGCACGGTTGGCAATCTGCGCCCCGCGCAGCGGCAGAACCTCCTCCGTACGCTGCGCGGGCAGGCCGAGAGCTCCGACGCCCTGTTGCTGGGAACGGACCTCGTCAAGGACGTCGACCGCCTCGTCGCCGCGTACGACGACGGTGCCGGGGTCACCGCAGCCTTCAACCGCAATGTGCTGACGGTGATCAACCGGGAGCTCGGGAGCGACTTCGACATCCGCGGATTCGCGCACGTGGCGATCTGGAACGCCGAGAACTCCTGGATCGAGATGCGGCTACGTTCCGTTCGGGAGCAGCGCGTCTCAATCGCGGCCCTCGCCGTCACGGCCGACTTCCAGCCGGGCGAGGAGATCCTCACCGAGATCAGCGCCAAGTTCACCCTGGACGGCATCGCCTCGGAGCTTGCGCTGGCGGGCTGGGCGGTGGCGCGGCAGTGGACGGATCCCGACGGGGATTTCGCCGTAACGCTCGCGACGCCGTCGTCCGCCCCCGCCGCCGTCCCGGTCTGAACCCGTCCCGGTCCGAGCCGGGCCCGCTCGGACGCCTCGTCAGCCGCCGAGCAGACCGACGTCGCGCGCGGCACCGGTGGAGGCCGAGGTCGCCATCGCCGCATAGGCCCGCAGCGCCATGGACACCGGCCGTTCCCGCCCCGTGGGACGGTAGCCGCCGGCCGCGTCCAGCGCCGCGCGTCGGCTCGCCAATTCCTCGTCGGAGACCACGAGCTCCAGCCGGCGGGCCGGGATGTCGATCTCGATGATGTCCCCGTCGCGGACCAGGGCGATCGTCCCGCCGTGGGCCGCCTCCGGGGAGACGTGACCGATCGACAGTCCGGAGCTCCCGCCGGAGAACCGGCCGTCGGTGATCAGAGCGCACTTCGGGCCGAGACCGCGACCCTTGAGGAACGCGGTGGGGTAGAGCATCTCCTGCATCCCCGGGCCACCGCGGGGGCCCTCGTAGCGGACGATGATCACATCCCTGGCCTTGACCCGCCCGGTGAGGATGGCGTCGACCGCCTCCTCCTGGCTCTCGACCACGAGCGCCGGGCCGCGGAAGGCCCACTGGCTCTCGTCCACGCCGGCCGTCTTCACGACGGCGCCCTCGATGGCCAGGTTGCCGAACAGCACCGCGAGCCCACCCTCGGCGGAGTAGGCGTGCTCGACCGAACGGATGCAGCCGTCTCTGGCGTCGGTGTCGAGGGTGTCCCACCGATTGGTGGAGCTGAACGGCTCGATCGTGCGCACGCCACCCGGCGCCGCGTGGAACAGCTCGATCGCGCCCGGCGAGGGGCTCGGGCCGCGGACGTCCCAGCGGTCGAGGAACTCGCGCAGGCTCGCCGAGTGCACCGTATGCGGGTCCGGGTCGAGCAGCCCGGCCCGGTCGAGCTCGCCGAGGATCGCGGGGATGCCGCCCGCCCGGTGGACGTCCTCCAGGTAGTAACGGGTGGAGCTCGGCGCCACCTTGCACAGGCAGGGGACGGTGCGGGAGATCCGGTCGATGTCGGCGAGGGTGATGTCGACGCCGGCCTCGACGGCGGCAGCCAGCAGATGCAGCACGGTGTTCGTCGAGCCGCCCATTGCCACGTCGACCGCGAAGGCGTTGCGGAAGGCGGCGGCGGTCGCGATCGACCGGGGCAGGACCGCCTCGTCGTCCTTCTCGTAGTAGCGCCGCGCCAGGTCGACCACGAGACGCCCGGCCTCGACGAACAGCTCACGGCGGGCGGCGGCGGTGGCCAGGGTCGACCCGTTGCCGGGCAGGGACAGCCCGATCGCCTCGGTCAGGCAGTTCATCGAGTTCGCCGTGAACATGCCGGAGCAGGATCCGCACGTCGGGCAGGCCGAACGCTCGATCATCGACAGGTCGCCGTCCGAGATGTCCGGGTTGACCGCCGCCGACATCGCGGTGATGAGGTCCAGCCTGGACCGGGCCGTGCCGCCGGAGATGACCGCATTGCCCGACTCCATCGCCCCGCCGGAGACGAACACGGTCGGGATGTTCAGCCGCAGTGCCGCGAGCAGCATCCCCGGGGTGATCTTGTCGCAGTTGGAGATGCAGACCAGGGCGTCGGCGCAGTGGGCGTTCACCATGTACTCGACGCTGTCGGCGATGAGCTCGCGGGACGGCAGCGAGTAGAGCATCCCGCCGTGCCCCATCGCGATGCCGTCGTCCACGGCGATGGTGTTGAACTCGCGCGCCACCCCACCGGCCTCGGCCACCGCCCCGGCCACCAGCGAGCCAAGGTCACGCAGGTGCACATGCCCCGGAACGAACTCGGTGAAGCTGTTGGCCACGGCGACGATCGGCTTGCCGAAGTCATCGTCGGTCATCCCGGTCGCGCGCCACAAGGCGCGGGCGCCGGCCATGTTCCGGCCGTGGGTGGTGGTACGGGAGCGCAGGGCGGGCATCTCGACCTCGAAGATCAATTCAACGGCGCTGCTGGCGGGGACCGCCGGCACTGGCAGACGATGACACGACGGTACGCCACCGCACGGACGGGTCCGGTCAGCCAGGTCGCGGGGCCCGGCCAGCCGGGCGGCGAACGGCGAGCGACGGGATCAGGGGCCAAGGACCAGGGATGAGACCCGGAATCAAGGACCCGGAATCAGGAATCAGGGCCCGCTTCGGCGGGGGGCGGGGACGGGGGCGCGTCGGGTGGTAGGTCCCCCAGTCTGGGCCCGCTGGGCGGAACGGCCCAGGGGTAGCC
>NZ_CDWTNB010000090.1:0-16094 GCF_977947065.1 Frankia sp. CgJB1 | reverse complement strand
CGTAGACACCGACCGGGTGGTTGAGCCGTGGTCTCGTAACGTAGAAATGAATCCTTTCCAGGACTGACCTCAGCTCGTGCGGGTGGAGTTCCAGGCGACGCTTCAAGTAGAAGAGGAACTCGCGGGCGTGCCCTGCTTCGTCGCGGCTCGCGCGGAGAAACAGGTCGGCCAGCACGGGCTCCTCCACCCACTCCGACATCGCCCGGTAGACCGTGTTAACGATGATCTCGGAGATCACGTTCGTGGTCAGGGTCGCACTCGGCGTGATACCGGCTTCGTACGGCTCACGCAGAGCCTTGATCTTGTCCTGGTCGATATGGACGCCCACCGCCTTGAGCCAAGCACGGAAGGCGTAGTGATGCTGAAGCTCCTGGTAGGCCCAGATGGCCACGAAGGCCGAGCAGTCGTAGTCGTCGTGGAACTCGCTGAGAAAACCGTGCAGCCCAGGGAGAGACGTCGCCTCGCCCATGACAACGCCCTTGACAAGCGAGATATAAACGGGATGAACGAGGTCACGCCGGACGTTTTCCAGCCCGAGATCGGAAACCTTCCACTGGAGGCGCTCGTAGTGCTGGAAAACATCGAAGCTATGGGACTTGTCAGCGGTGGCGGTCGGCATGGATGGATTCCTTCTGAGCTTCCCTCGCAGGCCTTTGCCGCTCTACCATGGGTTGCCTGACCGATCATTACAACCCTGATATCACACGCCAATCGAACCATTCCGATCAGCTATCGTGGAAGCGCTTACCGCCGCCCAGCGTTCACGAGCCCTTCATCGTTCACGAGTCCTTCATCGGACCTGGTAGAACACGGTTGTCACGTACTGGTCGAAATCGTTCACTCGGAGCGTGAGCCGAAGTTGCCATTCACCGGGCAACGGCGCCCGGATCCCGTCGCTCCGCGCATGGCCCGGCGCGGCCAGGCTCAGCGGAACAGTGAAGGGGCCGAGATCGGCGGCCGGCAACGACAACGCCGCACTGGCCTCCACCAGTTTCTGCGGTTTGCCGCTCGGGCCCGTGGCGTGGACGTCCAGGGTCTGGGCGCCCACCCGCGTCGGTGAGACCCGCACCTTCACCGTCATCGGACCCGCGAAGGTGGTGTCGGAGAACGGCGGTGAATAGCTGGTACGTCCCGGTACCATGTTCACCAACCCAACCGTGATCCCCAGCACGACAGCCCCGGCCACGATTTCCGCCATGATACCCCGCCGCAGCCCGGCAAGCAGAACGGTATCCGGCGAGCGGTCCGGCCGGCCGGCCGGCTGATCTCTGTTCGTTCTGTACTGCCGGCGGACCCACTGCCGCGCCAGAGCGCCGAGAGCGATCATTCCAAGGACCAGCCACACCTTGTACACCAGCAGTCGACCATAGCTGGTATCAATCAGGGCCCGTGGCGGGCCGACCTCACGCCAGCCCTGGAAGACCCCGCTGACCATCACGGCGGCAACGGCCACAACCGCGATCTTCGACCACCGGGGAAGGACCTCCGCCAGCTCGGTGGCCGATGCGCGGCGCACCAGGAAACCGGCAATCATCACCAGACCACCGATCCACACCGACATGGCGATCACATGCACCGTCGTGCTGGTGGTAGCCAGCCAAGCCAGGTCGCCGGCACTGGCATGACCGATCATGGTAAGCGTCACGGCCACCACGACACCGAGACCGGCGAGCTCCCCGTTTCCCCGCAGATCCACCGACCCGGTTCGCAACAGCCGCCGCACGAGAGGCACCATCAAAGCAAGAGCGAGCAGACGGATCAGCAGCAGGTGGCCGAACCGATCCGCCAGGGTGGTCGACAGAACCGACCACTGCCCGAGTCCCCCGAGGCCGAGCCCGGCAGCGTAGGGGCCCTGCAGCAGCAGCTGCGCGAAGGCCGCAAAAACGGATAATCCCCACGCTGCCATCAACAGCCGGCCGGGGCCGGCCGCACGAAGACCTGTCGGCCAGAGCACTATCAGAAAGAAACAGACGCCCAGTAACAGGGCCGTCGCGGCGTATCCGAGAAATCTCGCCACGGCAAAGACGACGCCCACCGTCGAGGAGCCCGATGTGCCGGAGGCCGCCGCGGCGGCGGCCTCCGGCGGCCCGCCCACACCGAAGGCGAGCGCACCGGAAACAGGATGGCTATCCGCCGAGATGACACGCCAGCTCGCCACGTACGTGCCGTTCGGCAGCCCCGGCCGGAGCGCGACCGTCGCCTGCGAGGCCTTGGGACCAGATCCGGCACGACCATCATCGACCCGCCTACCCGCGGAATCGAGCACCCGGATCGAATCGCGCGAGACCCGCACCGACTCGCTGTAGTCAAGGGTTACCCGTGCGGGTGCGACGTCGAGTGCCGCGCCGTCCACGGGGTCGCTACCCGTCAAAAGGGCATGCGCCGACGCCGACGGGACCCCGAGGCCGAGACCGATGGAGGTGGTGGCCATGACCAGGAACGTCACGGCCACCACCAGGATGCGGCGCACGACGGTTAGGCGCGCCGCCGCAAAGAGATCAGCGCGAATCCACCGGCAAGCAACCCGAGTGCGCCAAGGACGAGACCGGCGATCCCCAGGCCACGCGCCGTCCCGTCGGAATCGTCGGAGGCCGATGCGGCTTCGTCCGACCGCACCGTGGCCGCGCCATGCCCACCGGACCCCGGGGAGGATGCTGTCAGCGTGAGGACCGGCGCCGGCTTCTCAGGCTCCTGGGCGCCGGGGGCGACGACATCGACCCACCGCACGACCGAACCATCGGAGTAGATCTGCAACGCCTTGAACACAATGTGGTCGGTGTTTTCGGGCAGCGGCCCGGCGGAGACGGTGAAGGTGTCGAACTCCCCGGGCTTGATCCCGCCATCCCCCTGCGCCGTCCAGGCAATCCTGGTGACGACCTCCTTGACCTCTCCGTCGTCCGTCATGAGCGGCTTCGGCGGAGCCGCCTTGGTGATCTTGTGTGTCCACCCCGCCTTGGGCTGGACCGACACGGACACGATCGGGGTGTCGGTGGGAAGCTGGACGTCCAACCCGGTCGTGGACGCGGTGTCCTTCTCCGTGGGGACCTTGAACGACAAGGTGGCGTAGCTGCCCGCGGCAGCCGTCGGCGGCTGCACCGTGACATGGGCGGACGCCGGTCCGGCCAGGAGGAACATCGCTGCCGCGGCAGTGCCGGCAAGCATGCCGGCACGCCGAACGTTGCGGTACATAAGATCCCTTCGAACGTCCCACGGCGCGTGGGACCACCTGAAGATGCCTTGCCTTGCTCGCGCCGGGGTCGCTCGTCGGGCAGATGAGCCCGCCAGGGGAACTCGTCTACCAGGCTCGCCGTGACGTCAACGCTCGCCGTGACGTCAACCCCGGAGAAGGGGAAGCGGGTGGTCCCCGACGCCGTGCGCCACGGCCAAGGGGGCGAGCGTGCGGTCTCGGCGCCCGCTTCCGAAAGTTGATCTTCACGGTGGGTGGGACAGGCGGAACGACGGCAACGGTCACCGGATACAGCAACAGAGCCACAACGGTGCGCGGCTTCAGTCCGGCCGCACACCACACAGCCCGCTCGGAGTGACGAAGCATCAATCCCACACAGCCCACGGCAATGCCGTGGGCCGCCGTCATCGGAACATCCAGGCTCGGACCGCTGGCCAGGTGGGTGTGCGGATGCGCAAGTACGAAGGTGACATGGAGGGCGATCTGCGTCACCCCCAGACCCGCGAGCAGCGCAGCGACTCCTCGCTCGCGGTCCGCGAACCCGAACGCCACCCGGGTGAGGAGGAGGACCGCAACCAGCATGATCCCAGCGGCTGGCCGCGGCGCCCCGCCAGAGACGTGCGCTGCCCAGGCCAGACACACCGAGGACGAGGCGAACACCACGGCTCGGCCCAACCGGGCCGTTCCCCTGTCCATCTCGCACCCTGTTGCCACAACGAGCAAGCTTGCCATGCCCGCCGCGGTCATGGCCACACCCCCGGAACCGTGCGACTGGGGTTGATGATCTGGGGCGACGACCTCATTCAACCCGAACCGCCACCAGGCAGCCGCGGGCACCGCGATGATCGCCGTGAACACGATGCCCGAGGCCAGAAAGCCCAGGCCCATCCAGCTGGCCGATGCCGATCCACCGATACGGAGTCTGCCGCCGTCGGGCACTGCCGCCGTCGGGCACTGCCGCCGTCGGGCACTGAGGAATGACGGGCGGCGGATCCCGGGCAGGAAAGCACCTCCAGCCACTCGAAGGCGCCTTCGAGTACTCCGTCTACCGCAGACGCCTACCGCAGACGTCCGACAGGTGGGGTGCTTTCCGTCGTTGGACGGCACCCCACCCTCCGGTCCGCCTCGGCGGCTACGCCGCGGTGAACGGCTGCTGCCCGCCGAACCGCTGCCCGGCCTGCTCCGCCGTGGGCTGTTCCGCCTGGCCCGCGGTGAACGGCTGCTGCCCGCCGAACCGCTGCCCGGCCTGCTCCGCCGTGGGCTGCTCAGCCTGGCCCCCGGCGGCCGGCTGCTCGGCCGCGGCTGGCGCTGGGGCCTGCTCGGCTGCAGCCTGCGCCGCTGCGGTGGGTTGCGCTGCTGGACCGGCGCCTGCGCCCGCCGCAACACCCACCAGCTCGCGTATCCTGCTTTCCACGTACCTGTCGCTGTAGTGCGACCTGTCGGCGATGCGCTGAACAAGGTCGTCGACGCTCGAGGCTGCGTCCAGGTCCGACGCGTTTACCTCGGCGAACTGGTCAAGGATCTGGTATCGGATCTGCTGCCAGTTTTGCCGCAGCACGCGCTCCACCTGCTGCGCTTCCTGCTGATGCATTATCATCACTCTACCCCGGTCGGGCATCCGTCCCACGGCTGAGCCTATGACGCGGGCAGAGACTGTCAACCGCAGAAACCACCACCCGTGACCAGGGCCGCGCGGCAGGACGAGCGACGACGAAAGCGCCGGCTGACGGATATTTCTTATCAACGGGGCAGAAAGGAAATATCCTGGCCGTTGAGGTGGGTCCTGGTTGATTCGTGGTCAGGTCGGAGGGTCGAGGGCTTCTCGGACTTTGGCGAGCAGGACCCGTTCGGAGAAGGGCTTTTCGAGCAGGATGACACCGGGATCAAGTTTCCCCTGGGTGGTGAGGACCGGGTGGGCGTAGCCGGACATGTAGAGCACCCGGGTGTCGGGGCGAGTGGAGCGGATCCGGCCGGCGAGTTCCTTGCCCTGCATGCGCGGCATGATGACGTCGGTCAGCAGCAGGTGGACGGGGCCGGGGTGGTCGGCGGCGAGGGGGATGGCCTCGTCGGCGGAGGTAGCGGTGAGGACCTGGTAGCCGTTGCGGGCAAGCAGGCGACGGGTGACCTCGAGGATGGCGGGCTGGTCCTCGACGAGCAGGACGGTCTCGCCCGCGTGTGCCGGAGTGCCGGTCGCGGTGTCCGGCTGACCGGCGGCGTCCGGCTGACCGGCGGCGGTGGCGGGGAGCAGGCAGCGAATGGTGGTGCCGACCCCGGGTTCGGAGTAGATGTCGGTGTGCCCGCCGGCCTGGCTGATGATCCCGTAGACGGTGGCGAGGCCGAGGCCGGAGCCTTCCCCCTTGGGTTTCGTGGTGAAGAACGGTTCGAAGACCCGGGCAAGGACCTCCGGGGGCATGCCGGTGCCGCTGTCGGAGACGCGGATCCGTGCATGCGGGCCGGCTTTCACGCCCGGGCGTTCGCTCGCGTAATCCGGATCGATAGTGATGTTGGCGGTGTCGATGGTCAGCACGCCGCCGTCGGGCATGGCGTCGCGGGCGTTGACGGCAAGGTTGGTCAGGACCTGTTCGATCTGGCCGGGGTCAGCCAGGATGGGCCACAGCTCGGGCTGCAGATGGATGTGCAGCTCGATGTGTTCGCCCAAGGTGCGGTGCAGCAGGTTCTCCAGGTCGGTGACGACCTGGTTGAGGCTGAGTACCCGGGGCTGCACGGTTTCGCGGCGGCCGAAGGTGAGGAGCTGGTGGGTGAGGACGGTGCCGCGGTCGGCGGCGCGTTGGATCTGTTCGATGTCGCGCAGTACGTCGTTCCACCGTCCGTCCGCGGTCTGAGTGGCGGCGGCCTGGGTGACCTCCTCGGCGACGAACGAGGCGTAGTTGATGATGACTCCGAGGAGGTTGTTGAAGTCGTGCGCCACCCCGCCGGCGAGCTGGCCGAGGCTTTCCAACCGCTGGGACTGGTGGAGCTGGGCCTCGAAGTTGCGGCGTTGCGCCTCGACGCGCAACCGTTCCCCCTCGGCCTGGGCTTCGAGGCGGTCGGTGACGTCCCGGACCGTCGCGGAGACGAGTATTCCCTCCTCGGTCTCCAGCGGGCTGAGACTGATCTCTACGGGGAACTCGCTGCCGTTGCGGCGGCGGGCAGCGAGCTGGAGGCGGGCACCCATCGGCCGGGGGTGGGGGTCGGCAAAGTAGCGGTCCCGATGATCAGGATGGACGGCGCGGGCACCGACCGGGATGAGGATCTCGACCGGTTGGCCGATCAGTTCGTCGCGGGTGTAGCCGAACAGCCGCTCGGCCTGCGCGTTGACCAGGACGATGGCCCCATCGTCCCGGACGGCGACGATCGCGTCCGGCGCCGCCTCCAACAGACCACTGGCCAGGTCTGAGGAACCCTTCACCACATCACCACGATCGGTAATTGATCTATCTCTTTAAGTGATGCGGAGTGGACCATAGCACAGATGCCGACCCCCCGTGCCAACCCGTGCCGACCCGCCACCGTGGTTCACCGCTTATGCGTGCCTTCTCCCGGAGGACCGACCTGATCGGCTTGGTGGGATTCCGGCGGGTGGTTTTGAGGCGCCGGTGGATCGGGAAGCCATCGGATGGCGTAACATTCGGCCTCGGCGGCGGCACGTTTGGCGTGAGCATCTTCGACGTCGAGGACGGGGTGGTCGAGGTCCGGGCCACGGCCGGGGACAGCACTTGGGCGGCGATGAGGAGTGAGCGCCGATGGCCCGCGACTACTACGAGGTTCTCGGCCTCCGGCGCGACGCAGGCGGCGAGGAGGTGCAGCAGGCCTACCGCCGCCTCGCCCGCCGTTACCACCCCGACGTCAACCGCAGCCCGGAGGCGGAGGAGCGGTTCAAGGAGATCGGTGAGGCGTACCACGTGCTGTCCGACCCGAAGACGCGGGCGCGCTACAACCGGTTCGGCGCGGACTTCCGGCGCCTCCCCGAGGACTACGAGGAGCGGGTGGCCGCCGGCGCGGGCGTCGACGGAGGCTGGCCAGCCGGTGGTCGGGGCCGGGCCCGCGGCGTCGGGGTGGAACCCGGCTTCGGCGGGGATGGCTGGGATGGGGGGGCGGGTTTCGGCACAGCCGGATTCGAGGATCTGTTCGGAACCCTTTTCGGGGCCCGTGGCGCGGCCGGGCCGATCCCGGGCGCCGACCAGGAAGCCGAGCTCAGCCTGACGGTCGAGGAGGCGTACCGGGGTGGTCGCCGCCGGGTCACGCTGACCGGCTCGGACGGGCCGCGTTCTTACCAGGTCAGCATCCCCGCGGGGGTGGTGGCCGGTCAGCGGATCCGGCTGGCCGGGCAGGGCGGCCGTGGCAGCGGTGACGCCCCGCCCGGCGACCTCTACCTGCAGGTACGGATCGCACTGCACCCCCGCTATCGGGTGGGCGGCCGCGATATCCAGCTGAAGCTACCGGTCACCCCGTGGGAGGCGGCGCTGGGCGCGACGGTCTCGACCAGCACTCCCGGCGGCGAGGTCAAGGTCCACGTCCCGGCGGGTTCGTCGAGTGGCCGCCGGCTGCGGCTGCGTGGCGAGGGCCTGCCGAATCCGTCGGGACGGCCGGGCGACCTCTACGCCGAGGTCAGCGTGGCAGTGCCGCCGACGCTGACCGGCCGGGAGCGGGCGCTGTTCGGAGAACTGGCGGCCACCTCGACCTTCGACCCGAGAAACTCCGACCCGAGCAAGGGATCCTGGCGATGACCATCCCATCCCCGTCGCAGCAGCGGACGGCGCCGTCGCCGATCACCCGGCCGCGTTACCCGCTGGCACCAGCCCGGAAGCTGACCGTGGAGACGGTCGCCAGCCGCGGCGGGCTGCATCCCGACCTGGTCCGCCGGTTCGTGGCGCTCGGCCTGCTGGAGGCCTCCCGCGACGCCACCGGGACGCTGTGGTTCGCTCCGGACACCACCGGCGACGATCGCGAGGATCCAACGGTTGCGGGCCGGCCTGTGCCTGAACTACGCCGCGATCGGTCTCGTCCTCGACCTGCTCGACCGCATCGACCTGCTGGAAGCCGCGCTGCGCGGTGACCAGGCCGCTCGATCTCCGACAGCCGCAAGGAGCACACCGCCGTGGACATGAACCGGCTGACTCAGAAGTCCCAGGAGGCCTTGGCCGCGGCGCAGGCCAGGGCGACCGCGCTCGGGCACACCGAGGTCGACGGCGAGCATCTGCTCCTCGCCCTGCTGCAGGCCCCGGACGGGCTGATCCCCCGGTTGATCGGGCAGACCGGCGCCGACTCCGCCGCGCTGGCCGCCGCTGTCGAAGCCGACCTGGCCCGGCGGCCGAAGGTCAGCGGGCCGGGCGCCGCCCCCGGGCGGGTGTTCCTCACCCAGCGGCTGTCCCGGCTGCTGGATGCGGCCGAGCGCGAGGCCGGGCGGCTCAGGGACGACTACGTCTCGGTGGAACACCTTCTCCTCGCGCTGGCTGAGGAGGGGTCGGCCACCGAGGCCGGGAGGCGGCTGGCGGAGCATGGGATCACCCGGGAGTCGTTCCTCGCTGCGCTCACCCAGGTACGCGGCCATCAGCGGGTCACCTCCGCGACGCCGGAAGCCACCTACGAGGCGCTGGAGAAGTACGGCCGCGACCTGGTTGCCCAGGCCCGCGACGGCACGCTGGAACCGGTCATCGGCCGCGACGCCGAGATCCGCCGCGTCATCCAGATCCTCAGCCGCAAGACGAAGAACAACCCGGTGCTGCTCGGCGACCCGGGCGTCGGCAAGACCGCGATCGTGGAGGGCCTGGCGCAGCGCATCGTCCGCCGCGACGTCCCGGAAGGACTACGCGACAAGACGATCTTCGCGTTGGACCTGGGATCCCTGGTCGCGGGCGCCAAGTACCGCGGCGAGTTCGAGGAGCGGCTCAAGGCCGTGCTGGCCGAGGTCAAGGCCGCCCAGGGCCGCATTCTGCTCTTCGTTGACGAGCTACACACCGTGATGGGAGCCGGCGCGGCCGAAGGCGCCATGGACGCCGGCAACATGCTCAAGCCGATGCTCGCCCGCGGCGAGCTGCACATGATCGGCGCAACGACGCTGGACGAGTACCGCAAGCGCGTGGAGTCCGACACCGCACTGGAACGCCGCTTCCAGCCGGTCATGGTCGACGAGCCCACCGTCGAGGACACCATCTCGATCCTGCGCGGGCTGCGGGAACGCTTCGAGATCTACCACGGAGTAAAGATCCAGGATGGCGCACTGGTCGCCGCTGCCACGATGAGCAACCGTTACATCACCGACCGATTCCTGCCGGACAAGGCGATCGACCTGGTCGACGAGGCCTGCGCCCGGCTACGCACCGAGATCGACTCGATGCCCGCCGAGCTCGACGAGATCACCCGGCGGGTCACCCGCCTGGAAATCGAGGAAGCCGCCCTGGCCAAGGAGACCGACCCGGTCAGCGAGACCCGGCTGGCCGAGCTGCGCCGGGAGCTCACCGACCTGCGCGCCGAGGCCGACGCCAAGCGCGCTCAGTGGGATGCTGAACGCCAGGCGATCCGGCGGGTTCAGCAGCTACGCGAGGAGCTCGAACGGGTGCGCCGCGAAGCCGAGGAAGCCGAACGAGCCTACGACCTGAACCGGGCCGCCGAGCTGCGCTACGGCCGGTTGGGTGAGCTGAGACGGCGACTCGCGGCCGAGGAGGACCGGCTCGCCGCCAAACAGGGCGAGCAGCGGCTGCTGCGCGAGGTCATCACCGACGAGGAGATCGCCGAGATCGTCGCGGCCTGGACCGGCATCCCGGTCTCCCGGCTGCGCGAGACCGAACGCGAGAAGCTGCTGTGCCTCGACGACACCCTGCGCCAGCGGGTCGTCGGCCAGGATGAGGCCGTCACGCTGGTCACCGACGCGATCATCCGGGCCCGCTCCGGCATCCGCGACCCCCGCCGGCCCATCGGCTCGTTCATCTTCCTCGGACCCACCGGCGTCGGCAAGACCGAGCTGGCCAGGGCCTTGGCCGCCGCCCTGTTCGACACCGAGGAGAACATGACCCGCCTCGACATGAGCGAGTACCAGGAACGGCACACGGTCAGCCGGCTCGTCGGCGCTCCCCCCGGCTACGTCGGCTACGAGGAGGGCGGCCAGCTCACCGAGGCGGTCCGACGCAAGCCCTACGCGGTGGTGCTCTTCGACGAGATCGAGAAGGCACACACCGACGTGTTCAACGTCCTGCTGCAGATCCTCGATGACGGCCGCGTCACCGACGCCCAGGGACACCGGGTTGACTTCCGCAACACCGTCATCATCATGACCTCCAACATCGGCTCCCCCTACCTGCTCGACGGCGTCGACTCCGATGGGCAGATCCGATCCGACGCGCAGGCCCGGGTGATGGCCGACCTGCGCGGGCACTTCCGCCCGGAGTTCCTCAATCGGATCGACGACATCATCCTGTTCCGGCCGCTGGGCCTACCCCAGCTCGAGCGGATCGTCGATCTCCAGTTCTCTGACCTGCGCGGACGCCTGGCCGAGCGGCGGATCACCCTCGAGCTGACCGACGCCGGCCGGCGTCTGATCGCCCGGGCGGGATATGACCCGGTCTACGGCGCCCGGCCGCTGCGCCGTTACATCTCCCACGACGTCGAAACCCGCATCGGCCGCGCGCTGCTCCGCGGCGAGGTCACCGAAGGCGGAACGGTGCGCGTCGACGCCCACGACGGCGAACTGGTCGTCAGCTGTCAGGCAACGGACGCGCGGCACGGGCTCGCCGCCTGAACCCCCGACCCCTCCAGGCCGGCCGGCCCCCTCCTGGGACCACCGGTCAGCGACGAACCGACGGCGCCACGCTAGCGCCGAGACCGGCGCCGCCCGGCCCGGCGTTCGCATCCACACCCGCGCTCGGCCCCACCCTGACGCCGAGACCCGCACCACCCGGCCCCGCGGTCGTACCCACGCCCGCGCCCGGAACCTGCGCGCCGACACCCGTGCCGCCCGGCCCGGCGGCCGCACCCACCCCGGCGCCGGCCTCGGCCTCGGCCTGCAGGGCCTTCGCGCAGAAGGCGCCGACCTGGTCACTGCCGCCAGCGGCCGTGACCAGCGCGTTCAGGTCCGGGGAACTGAGAGCCGCGCCGGCGTCGGCCGTGTAGGTATGGCACAGCGCGAGCAGCGACGCCGAGACGGACGCACCGGCGCTCGGCGCCGAGACCCGCGGCGCGGTCACCTCGGCGGAGGGCGTAGCCACCGGGGACACGGCGGCGCTGCCACCTACACCGGGGACGGGCAGTACTCCTGTGCCAGCGGCGGCGGCGACGCCTCCGACGGCCGTGGCCGCGACCGCCACGGCGGCGACCTTCGCGGTCAGGAACTTCGCGAGCAACAACTTGAACATGGGCTCTCTCCGCGGCTGGGTGACGTGAGCGAGACGCGCCTCCCGGAAAGCGGCCACAGCCGCTTCCTCACCGTCGAGCTCGCCATCGCGGGCCGGAGCGGCCACAGCGGCGAGCAGGTCGGCAAGGGGATCCGCACCGGCCCCCGCATTGACCGGGCCGCCGCGAAGCATCCGCTCCGCGGCGCCCCGGCCGATCCGACGGGGTCGGTGTGTGCTCATCTCACGTCCTTCAGCGTCGAAGCCCTCACCGGTGTTACACCTGGCCGTGTTGCACCTGACCGGAACCCATGATCATCGCTGCGCGCCGCCACCCCGACCATGTTCACCTGGTTCACCTGCCTCCGGTCGACCAGCCCCGGTAACCCCACATTCGCCGAGCTGTTCGGCGAGCCTGCGCAGCCCTCGGTGCGCCGCGGTGCGGACCGCGCCGGCGCGCTTGCCCAGGACTCGCCCCGCGGTCTTCGCGTCCAGCCCCATGACCACTCGCAGGAGCACCGCCTCCGCCTGGTCCAACGGCAGGCCCGCGATCAGGCGCATGGCGGCCTCGGTGGACATCGCCTCCAACGCTTCGCCGGCGGTGTCATCGGGCGCGGCCATCTCCATCATCACCGTCTCGACCGGTACGTCACCGCGCGGGCGGCGAGATCGCCGGCGCAGCTGGTCGAGCGCGCGATGACGCGCGATCGTGGCTGCCCAGCCGCGAAACCCGTCGAAGTCCCCGCGGAACGACGGCAGGTCCCGGGCTATCTGCAGCCACGTCTCGGACGCGACATCCTCGGCCTCGTCACCGACGAGTACCCGCAGGTACCGCAACAGACCCGGCTGGATCGTCCGATAGAGCAGCCTGAAGGCCGCCTCGTCACCGCGGCGTGCCTCGCTCACCGCCGAAGAAAGATCCGGCTCCTCGACGGACGGCCTGCCGACCCCGGTGCGGGTTTGGTGGCCGGTCGTCGGCGTCGGCACCAGCGCCGCCGGGCCGCCAGGCGTGGAGGCCGACCCCGCCGAGGTCGACCCCGCCGAGAAAGATGATCGTCGTGGGATGCCCTCAGTGGCGACCGCATCTGCGCTCAGCTCCGCGCTCTCGCTCACCGCGCAGATGATGCGACCTCGCCCGGAACGACCGGACATGGGGGGCTTGCTTATAGCACAGCGACAACGCACTGGCACGGTCAGACTCAGCCACGCTCGAGGATAATGTTCGGGTTCCGCGGCATTCCACCCGGGCGCCGTCGGATTGATCTATGGTTGGTGCGCCAGCTGGCTAACCTGGTCGGGGGCATCTGGCCGCTTGTGTCGGGTGCGGGGGGCGGGGCGAGAGCTGTGGCTCGTTCATCGACGTCGCGGACGTCGCGGTTGGTTCTGGGATCCGCCGGTGCGCGGGTTCTCGTCGTCGGCACGGGCGGGCTCGGTGGGCCCGGCGCCGACCGGGCGGGCGAGGTCGGCGCCGTGGTAGCGCGGGCCGTGGCGGCGGTCGGCGGCGTGTTCGTGGAGCGCTGCGGGCTGGCCGAGGAAAGCCTGCGCACGGTCGTCGACCCGGCGACCCCGCTCGATCTCGGCGAGGCTCTCGCGGCGGCCGTCGAGCAGGCCACCGAGGCTCTCCTCGTCTACTACGCCGGCATCGTCCTCATCGACGCCGACGGGATGATCTACCTGGCGACGGCCGTGTCGGACAGCCGTCCCCATCGCCTGGCCTACACGGCCCTACCGTTGTCGTCAGTCCTGGCGACGATGGCGACGAGCCGGGCCGCCACCCGGCTCATCGCCGTCGATGGTCTGTGGGTGCGGACCACGGCCGCCCACTCCACCGTCCCGCCGGTGCCACCTCGCGTTCCCGGTCTTCGCGAGGATGTTGCCGGTCCTCGTGAAGATGCGGGGGGCGGCGCCGACGCGGCCGCGGCCGGCGACGGCATGGAGCTGCTCGTGCTGACCTCGCCGCTGGCCGTGCACACCGGGCAGGCGGCGCACACCGGATCGGCGGCGGGTGACGGACCGCCGCTGTCCGCCGACCTGGTCCGGCTCCTCGTCAACGGCGACCCGGACGGCCCGGTCGAGCTGAGCGTCGGGCAGGTGACCCGGCGGCTCGCCCAACGTTTCACCGCGGCCGGGAACGCAGTGCTGCATTCCGCCGCCGCCTGGTCGGATGGGGTGATCCTCGCCGGCAACGCCGCGCACACCCCGCCGATCGCCGACCTGGGGCCGGCGCCGACCACCGTGCTCACCGACGGCCCCGGCCCGGTGGTGACTCCCACCCCGCGACAGCCGGCGGGGCTTCCCAGCGCACCGGACGGCGGGGTGACCACCGGTGAGGCCGCCTGCCCCTATCCCGGTCTCGCCTCGTTCGGCGCCGGCACGCAGCGCTGGTTCTTCGGGCGGGAGCGAGCGACGGCCGAGGCGCTGTCGCGGCTGGAGGAACGGCTGGACGGCGCGGGTCCGCTGGTGCTCGTCGGTGCCTCCGGCTCGGGAAAGTCGTCGCTGCTGGGCGCCGGGCTGCTCCCGGCGCTCGCCCGGGGCGCAGTGGCAGGCGCCCGCGGTTGGCCGCAGGTCCTGATGACACCCACGGATCACCCGGCCCGCGAGCTGGCCCGCACGGTGGCGCAGGCGGCCGGGCTGTCCGTGCTCGCAGCGGCACGGCTCGACGTCGTCTCGGAACCCGCCCGATTCGTCGGGGCGCTGTCGGATCTGCTTGCCCTGCGTCCGGCCGCCGGCGGGACCACCCCGCCCACCCGGCGGGTGGTGATCGTCGTTGACCAGTTCGAGGAGACGTTCACCCTGTGCGCGGACGAGGAGGAGCGCGGCGCGTTCATCCGCGCGCTGGTCGCCGCGTGCCGCGGGGACGGGGCCACCCGTCCACCGGCGGTCGTCGTCATCGGCGTCCGCGCCGACTTCTATGGCTGGTGCGCGGCCTATCCAGAGCTGGTGGACGCGCTCCAGACGGGGCAGGTCGTGGTCGGGCCGATGACCGCGGCGGAGGTACGCGACGCCATCGTGAAGCCGGCCGAGGCGGTAGGGCTCACGGTGGAGCCGGGCCTGGTCGATCTGATGCTGCACGACCTCGGCGCCGACGAGCACGGCGTCGTCGCCGACCCCGGATCGTTGCCCCTGCTCGCGCACGCGCTGCGCGCCACCTGGCGGGAACGCGAGAACGGCACCCTGACGGTGGCCGGTTACCTGCGGGCCGGGGGTCTACGGGGGGCCATCGCCCGGACGGCGGAGGAGACCTTCGGCACGCTGGACGCGGCCGGCCAGGATGCGGCCTGGCAGATCCTGCTACAGATGATCCAGTTCGGGGATGGGACGGACGACACCCGCCGCCGCGTCTCACGCACCGAGCTGCTGTCCACGTCGCCGTAGGCCCAGGACTCGCCGTCGGCCCAGGACGTCTCCGCCGTCCTCGACGCGCTGGTCGCCGCCCGACTCGTCACCGTGGACGCCGACACCGTCGAGATCTCCCACGAGGCGCTGCTGCGCTCGTGGCCGCGACTGCGCGAGTGGATCGAGGTCGATCGCGCCGCGGCAATGACCCGACAGCGGCTCACCGACGCCGCGGCCACCTGGGACGACGGCGGGCGGGACCCGTCCTACCTGTTCACCGGCAGTCGGCTGGCGACCGTCCGGGAGTGGGCGCAGGCCGGGCAGCGGCAGACGGCACTGAGCCCGGTCGCGCGGGACTTTCTGGCGGCCTCCCTCGCGGCCGAGCAGGCGGCGCAGCGGGCCGAGGCCCGGCGGACCAGGCGGCTGCACCAGCTCGTCGCCGCTCTCACGGTGCTGACCCTGATCGCCGGTGGAGCGATGGCGTTCGCCTTCCGGCAACGGGCCCAGATCGCCGGCGAGCGGGACCGGGCGCTGTCGGTGGCGATCGGCCGGCAGGCCGATCAGCTGCGCAGGTCCGACCCGCTGGCCGCCGCCCAGCTCGGCGCCGTCGCCTACCGGCTGGCGCCGACGGCGGAGGCGCGCAGCGCCGTGCTGTCGACGTTCGCGAGCGACTACGGCTTCGCCACCCGTCACCTCGGCACGCAGACCCGTCCGATCGGCGCGGTCGCCTACAGCCGGGACGGCAGGCTGGTGGCGACGGCGAGCGACGACTGGACGGTCGCCCTGTGGTCCGCGTCAGACTCCACCCGCCGCACCCCGCTCAGCACGATCAGGGGCCACCGGCTGGCGGTGAAGTCCGTGGCGTTCAGCCCGGACGGCCGGTTCGTCGCCACCGGGAGCGACGACCGGACGATCCGGCTGTGGACCATCACCGATCCCACTCACCCGGTGCTCGCGGCGACGTTACCCGGCGCCTCCGACTCGATTCACGGGCTGGCCTTCCGCCCCGACAGCCGGGTCCTTGCCACCGGCGGGTACGGATCACAGGTGCGGCTGTGGGACGTCTCCGACGTGAGCGCGATCCGGCCGGCCGGCGCGATCACCGCCCACACCGCGAACGTCCGCGCCGTCGCGTTCAGTCCCGACGGCACCGAGCTGCTGACCGGTGGCGACGACGGCCGGGCTCTGCTGTGGGACGTGCGGGACCTCGCCGCCCCGGCAGAGCTGAGCGAGCTGAAGGGCGAGGC
>NZ_CDWTNB010000089.1:6444-16877 GCF_977947065.1 Frankia sp. CgJB1 | reverse complement strand
CTACTCACCGTCGTCGACGACCCCTGGGGCTACGGGAACTCGTTGGAATGGGCGACGTCCTGCCCGCCGCCGCGGCACAACTTCCGGGCGCTGCCGCGCATCCGCTCCGAACGCCCGGCCTTCGACCTGCACTATCCGGCCACGATTGGCCGGGTCGACTACCACGCGACTCCCGAGATCAGTTAAGGCGGCCATGGCATGAAGGTGGAAGGCATCATCTTCAACTTCTTCGGGGTGTTCGCCGGGGCCGCCGCGCTGGTGTACTGGTTCTGGTCGAAGGACCCGACCGGCACGGCCGCGCTGACCCTCACCACGGGGCTCGGCCTGCTCGTCGGCGGCTACCTGGTCTTCACTGGCCGGCGGATCGGCATGCGCCCGCAGGACCTGCCGGATGCGGAGATCGCCGACGGGGCGGGGGAGCTCGGGCACTTCACCCCGGGCAGCTACTACCCGTTCTTCATCGGGGCCAGCTCGGTGACGGCGGCCATGGGCCTCGTCTTCGGCGTCTGGCTGATTGTTCTCGGTGCGCTTCTGGTCGTGGTGTTCGTGACCTGCCTGGTCTTCGAGAACTTCTGGCACCCGCCGGTGCCCGAGGACTGATCCCGCCCGGGTCGGGCGGGTCCCCCTTCCCAAGGTCCGCTCAGGGAGCCGTGGCCGCCGCCGTGTCGACCGCTGCGGCGGCGGCCTGGCTCGCGGTCACCCAGCGCTCCAGGACGGCCCGGGCGGCGCCGGAGTCCACCGCCTCGGCCGCCCGGGGCAGGGCGGCGCCGATCTGCTCGGTGACGGGGGCGTCGGAGGGGCCGGCCGCGGCGACCAGGGCGGTGGCGGCGGCGAGCAGGACCGCGTCGCGGACGGGTCCGGGCTCACCGGCGAGCACCGACCGGGTGACGGCGGCGTTGTAACGAGCGTCCGCGCCGCGCAGCGCGGCGCGGTCCGCGACGTGGATGCCGACGTCGCGGGGGTCGAACCGCTCGCGGCGCGGCTGTCCGGCGCCGGCCGCGACGACCCACACGGCGGACGTCGTCACCGGGGTGAGCTCGTCGAGCCCGTCGTCGCCGCGGAACACCAGCGCCCGGGTGCCCCGGTCGGCCAGCACCCCGGCGACGACGGGAGCGAGCCGCGCGTCGGCGACGCCGATTGCCTGCGCGCCGGGGCGGGCCGGGTTGCTCAGCGGCCCGAGGATGTTGAACGCGGTGGGCACGCCGATCTCGCGCCGGACCCCGCCGACGTGCCGCATCGCCGGGTGGAAGACCT
Source organism: Frankia sp. CgJB1 (assembly GCF_977947065.1). NCBI lineage: Bacteria > Bacillati > Actinomycetota > Actinomycetes > Frankiales > Frankiaceae > Frankia > Frankia sp. CgJB1. Next base: position 15,623 of record NZ_CDWTNB010000089.1, on the reverse strand, counting down.
GGGCGAAGCAGAAGGCGATGCCTGCCGTAGCCAGGCACGCCTCGACGCCGGCTGGCGGCAGGTCGACCACGACACCGAGCTCCGCGAGCAGGTCCGCCGAGCCGCAGGATGACGACGCGGCCCGGTTGCCATGCTTGACCACCGGCACACCCGCGCCGGCGACGACCAGCGCGGCCATCGTCGACAGGTTCACGGTGTGGGAACGGTCGCCGCCGGTCCCGCAGGTGTCCACGGCGCGGGTCCGTACCTGCTCGGACAGGATCAGGGGCGTGGCACTGGCCAGCATGGCCCCTACCAGGCCGGCGATCTCCTCCGGCGTCTCCCCTTTGGACCGCAGCGCTACCGCGAACCCGGCCACCTGCGCGGGCGAGGCGGCCCCCGTCATGATCTGGTGCATCGCCCAGGCGGTGCGCGCGGAGTCCAGGGACTCGCCCGCCAGCAACGCCCCGATCAGCTCCGGCCAGCTCGTCTCGACGGTCGGGAGAGCCCCGGCGGGGGGAGCGCCGACGGGGGAGTGGCCGGTGTGGGAGTGGGATGCGCTAACGGTGGTCATATCTCGGAAGCCCTGGATCTCAGTGGGCGAGCTGGGCGCCGGTGAGCGGCTGACGGGCCACGGCGCCGCCGGCACGCGCCCGCAGCAGTGTCACGACCGCCTCGGTGAGCAGACCCGGGTCGATCGGATGGGTGACCACCGCATCCGCCTGGGACCAGGTGGCGAGCCAGCGATCGTCCGGGCGGGCGACCAGCAGGATGGTCGGCGGACAGTTGATGACCTCGTTCTTCAGCTGCCGGCAGAGCCCCATGCCGCCGCTGGGGGTGGCCTCCGCGTCGAAGATGCACAGATCCGCCTCGTAATGATCGACCACGCCGATCGCCTCGGGGGCGTCGGCGGCCTCGACGAACTCAATCGGACCGAGGCCAGCGGCGGGGAGACGGCCGATCGCGTTCCGGACGTGTTCGCGCACATCCGCTCGGTCGGCGTAGACGAGGATGGTGATCATGTCGTCCGCGGGCCTTTCGCGAGAGGTGACCATCGCCGACCGGCGGTGAGCCGGCCAGCGGTGAACTGCGGACCGCCCTCCAGGCACCTCGGGCTCCCAGGTACCCCGGACATCCGGGCACCTCGGAAGTGGACGCTGCCATGTGAGAGTTGTCCCGTGCAGGCTACCTCCCGCGGACCGTCGGACGTGACCCGTGTCGCGTCGCCCGCCGGGTCCTCGCCGGGCCGGGTGGGGCCGGGATCACAGACCCCTGGTTGCCTTCGGATCGTCGCAGGAGTAATACTGAGACTCGTTCTCAGTCGGTGGACCCTGATGCCGGCCGGACCGCGTGACGCCTCGATCGCCGCCGCCGGCGGCCCGGAGCGTTCCACCGCCGTACGACGGGCGTGATCCTATGAACAACCAGACCGATCTTCGTCTCACTTCGCAGCGGATGGCCGTGCTGGCGGTGCTGGCGGCGGCCCGCGACCACCCGACCGCGGCCGAGGTCTACGAACGGGTGCGGACCGTGTCCCCGGGGATCGGCAGCGCGACCGTATACCGCACACTGGCGTTGCTGGTGTCCGCCGGTCGAGCGCTCGAGCTGCGCCTGGGCGGCGGCCCGGCGGCCCGGTACGACGCCAACACGAGTCGTCACGACCACGTGGTCTGTGGCGGATGCCGTCGGGCGGTCGACATTGATCACCCCGTCCCCGACGGGATGATGGCGGAGATCGCGTGCCGCTCGGGATTCGCCATCACCGGGTACGACCTGCAGTTCCGGGGGCTGTGCCCGGATTGTCAGGCGAACGGCTCCGGCCCGGCCCGCGGCGCGGACAGGACCGGTCAATAGTGAACACCCATCCACAAGGAGCACTTCATGCCGAAGCTTGACGGCACCAAGACCCACGAGAACCTCAAGGAGGCGTTTGCCGGCGAGAGCCAGGCGAACCGGCGTTACCTCTACTTCGCCCGCCGGGCCGACATCGAGGGGCTGACCGGCGCATCGTCGCTGTTCCGCGACACCGCGGAGGGCGAGACCGGGCACGCCTTCGGGCATCTGGATTTCCTCGCGGAGGTCGGCGACCCGGCGACGGGCGAGCCCCTTGGCACGACCATGAAGAACCTGGTCAGCGCCGTCGCCGGCGAGACCTACGAGTTCACTGCCATGTACCCCGGCTTCGCCAAGACCGCCCGCGAGGAGGGCTTCGAGGAGATCGCGGACTGGTTCTCGACCCTCGCCCGGGCGGAGAAGACCCACGCCGGTCGGTTCAAGAAGGCCCTCGACGCGCTGTCGGCCGAGGAGACGGCCGACGCCTGATCGTCGGGGTTTCTCGATCGACCGGGCCGGGGTGGCGGGGCGATGCCAGTAGTCCCCGTCGCCACCCCGGCCCGTATCGTCGCTCCCGCGCCGTGGGCCCTCGGCCGTTCCTGGGCCCTCGGCCGTTCCTGGACCGCTCGCCCGTTCACGGATCCCAGCATTTCCGGACAGGAGATCGCACGATGGCGCTGACCATCGCCGACATCACCACCGACCACCAGGCGTACGCGGAGCGCCGGCCGCGGCTGCGCAGTCAGATGATCCTGGTGCGCGCCGAACGCCGGGTACGGGTCGGGGACATCGTCGTCCTCGAGTTCGAAAACGAGCAGACGCTGCGCTACCAGGTGCAGGAGATGGTCTACACCGAGCGGCTGACCGCCTCCGCCGACGTCGCCCACGAGATCGATGCGTACTCCCGCCTGCTGCCCTCCAGCCACGTCCTCACGGCGACGGTGTTCATCGAGCTCTCGGTTCTGGAGACTGTCCGCGAGGAGTTGGGGCGGCTTGCCGGGCTGCAGCACAGTCTCGCCCTGGAGATCGGCGGGACCCGGGTGGCGGGCGAGGAGATCCCCGGCCTTGACGAGGATCCCGATGTGACCACTGAGACCGTCTCCGTGCACATGGTGCGCTTCGCGCTGACCGATTCGCTCCGGGATGCCTTCCTCGACCCCGAAGTGCTGGTCGAGATCGTCGTGGAACACCCGGAGTACAGCGAGGCGACGCCGTTGACCGGAGCCACCCGGCGTGCCCTCATCGCGGATCTCGCGTTGCGGTCCTGACCGGCCCACTCGGCCGGCGCCGGCCTGTCACGGCCTGCCGCAGCCGATCGCAGTCGGTCACGGTCACGGCCGGTCGCGGTCGCGGGTCCCCGGTCGCGGGTGAGGTCGGACACGTCCGCGGGCAGTCGGTTCGCGCGCGGCGGGATGGGTAGGCGGAACACCTAGGGCACGCGTCCGTGTCGGCACGTCCGCCCACCCGTCAACGTCAGCACGTTCATCCACGTCAGGGAGCCACCCGTGACCGATGACCAGCTACGTCCCGACCGCATCCGCCCCGGCGCCGCTGTCCCGGCCGGCGTCCCCTCCGCGCAGGGCACGGCCGCGCGGGCCGCGCTGCACCGCCTCGCCGAAGGTAAGGACGAGCGAGCGGCGCTCGGCGATCTCGCCGTCGCCGAGGTCCTGCTGCCCGACCTCGGTAACGACATCACCGATCTGTCGGAGGAGGACGACAGCGTCCTGCAGCTGCCGGTGGCCAAACGGCAGGACGGCACCCAGTTCGTCCCGACGTTCACCTCTGAGCAACGCCTGGCCGAGGCGCTGCCGGAGGTGGCGCGTTACCGCACGGTCCAGGTGGCAGCACTGGGCCGGATCTGGCCGTCCGATGATCTCCTGCTCGCGGTCGATCCCGGCTCGGAGGGCGGCATCGCCCTGCCGGCGGACGGCCTGCGGGCGCTCGCCGCGATGTCCGGCTGAGGCCCGGCCGGCGTCACGTCACGTCGCGGTCGGGGTGTCCGTGTTGGCTCGACTGTGCCCGCCGAACGGCGCTGGCGGGCCGGTGTGTCGCGGGTGAGGCACGCAACATCGGCCGGGTCAGCCTTGTCGCTCCGCATCGTTCGTAGGCCGACTGACATCGCTGTGACCTGCGTTTTTCCAGTTGCGGCAGGGCTTTGCCGGGCACGCGAGGCAGCCGCCACGATGATCCGGGGCGGTCATCGACGGGTCGTAGTCCTACCGAACGTCGAACCTACGGTGGCGCGTGGGCCGTCCCGTGCCAGAATGACCGACGTGGCCTCAGCCCCCGTCCTCGAGAAGGCTCCTCCACCGCACCCGACGGCCAACCGTCCCTCGATGGTCTCGGTTGGCACGGTCGTGTGGCTGTCATCGGAGCTGATGTTCTTCGCGTCCCTGTTCGCGATGTACTTCACGATCCGTTCGGTCAACAGCGGCAACTGGCCGCCGGCTACCGGCGACCCCGCCGGATCCGAACACGGACCCGTGGAGCTGCACGTCGGGTACGCGTTGTTCTTCACCGTGATCCTGGTTCTGTCCAGCGTCACCTGCCAGCTCGGCGTGTTCGCCGCCGAGCGTGGTGACGTGTACGGGCTACGGCGCTGGTACCTGATCTCGCTGATCATGGGTCTGGTGTTCGTCGGCGGCCAGGTGAACGAGTACTTCAGCGAGAACAAGTTCACGATGGCGTCGCACGCCTACGGATCGGTGTACTACCTGACCACCGGTTTCCACGGGCTCCATGTGATTGGCGGTCTCGTCGCCTTCTTGATGGTGCTGGGCCGATCGATGTACGGGCGCTTCACGCCGGAGAAGGCGACCTCGGCGATCGTCGTGTCGTACTACTGGCACTTCGTCGACGTTGTCTGGATCGCCCTCTTCGCGACCATCTACCTCCTCCAGTGAGCGACATGACTGCATCCTCGGGCACCTCGTCATCCTCGGGCACGCCGTCGGGCACTCCGGCCCCGGGCACCCCCGCGCCGGGCACCCTGGCGTCGGGCACTGCGGCGTCGCGATCCTCGGTGCCGGTCGCCGCCACGAAGCGGTTCTCGGGCGGGCGCCGTTCGCCCGCGCGTCGTCGCCGGAGGCCCTCCGCGCTGGTCATGGTTCTCGGCCTGCTGGCCACGGGGGTGCTGTGGACGGTGCTCGCGCCGGGCGGCAACGCCGCGCAGACCCCGGACGCCAACGAGGCGGTCCGGCAGGGCCGGGCGCTGTACCTGCAGGGCTGCTCGACCTGCCACGGGCTGGGAGCGCAGGGCACGAACACCGGGCCCAGCCTCATCGGCGTCGGCGCCGCCGCGGTGGACTTCCAGGTGTCGACCGGCCGGATGCCGCTGGCCGCCCCCGCCGCGCAGGCCGACCGCAAGCCCCCGATCTACTCGGCGACCCAGATCGACCAGCTCGCCGCGTACATCCAGAGCCTTGGCGGCGGCGAGGAGATACCGAAGGTTACGGACGCGGCGCTCAACGACGCCGATCTGTCGCACGGCGGCGAGTTGTACCGGGCCAACTGCGCGCAGTGCCACCAGGCCGTCGGTCAGGGTGCGCCGCTGACCTACGGCAAGTTCGCCCCCTCGCTGAATGAGTCCACCCCGGTGCAGGTCGTCGAGGCCATGCGGACCGGGCCGGAGTCGATGCCGGTGTTCGGCCCGCGCCAGCTCAACGAGGAGGACGCGATCGCGATCGCGGCCTACATCAGGCACATGAAGGAAACGCCGAGCGCCGGTGGGCACAGCCTCGGTAACTACGGTCCGGTGCCCGAGGGGCTGCTGGCCTGGCTGGTGGGCGTCGGTGCCCTGCTGGGCGTGTGCCTGTGGATCGGAGCGAGGCAGAAGGTATGAGTGACCAGACGGGCCCGGGAACGCCGGGGCCGGCGGATTCCGGTGCGGACCAGCCGTCCGTCCCGAGGGACCGGCGTATGCACTACCCGGGCTACCAGGGCGAACCGGCCGATGAATCTGAGCAGGACTCGATGAGCAGCATCTTCAGAAGGGCGAAGCACCCGGTGGACACCTCCGGCCAGCCCGCCGGGGGATCCGGGGTGTCTGCCGGCGGCCCGGACGTCCCGGCCGGGACGCCGGACGGCCCGGAGGCCCTGGGCACGCCGCCCCAGCAGACCGACTCGACCCGTGAGCCCGGGACCACGGCCGTTCGCCCGCGGGCGGGGGTTATCCAGCCGACCTACGGGGAACGGGCCGCCGGCGGGGTGACCGTCCGTCCGCCGCGCGCGCAGGACGTGGACCGCCGGGCCGAGCGGCGGGCGGAGCGGCTGATCGCCGGCTGGTTCTTGATCTCGGTGATCGGCACCGTCGGGTTCGTCGTCACCAATTTCGTCGGTGACAAGCACAAGGCGTACTACACCCCCTCCCTCGGGGCCGCGCTGGGCCTCGCCGTTGGTGGGCTCGGCATCGGCCTGATCCTGTGGGCCAAGCGGCTGATGCCGCACGAGCAGGCCGTGCAGGAGCGCCACGCGTTCGCCTCCTCGAAGGAGGAGATCGCCGTCACCGAGGAGGAGATCGCGGCCGGGTTCGCCGACACCGGCCTCGCGCGCTACCCGTTGCTGCGCCGCACCCTGCTCGGGGCTGGCACCGTGCTCGGCGGGCTGATCGTGGTGCCGCTGCTGAACCTGACGAACACCAAGCCGGGCAAGAAGCTCGACCACACGAGCTGGGTGAAGGGTGCCCGCCTCGTCACGGAGGACGGCCGTTACGTCAAGCTCGGCGACGTCGCCATCGGCGGCATCGAGACCGTATTCCCGGCCGTTCCGGTGACCGAGGCCGACGGCACCGTCGCGTACCAGCCGAAGACCGATATCCAGACCAAGGCCGACAGCACGACGATCCTCATCCGGCTGCCACCGGGGGTCGACCGCCCCCGCAAGGGCCGGGAGGACTGGGGCGTCGACGGCCACGTTGCCTACTCCAAGATCTGCACGCACGCCGGCTGCCCGGTCAGCCTGTACGAACAGCAGACCCATCATCTGCTCTGCCCCTGCCACCAGTCCGTCTTCGACGTGCGGGACGGCTGCCGGGCGATCTTCGGGCCGGCCAGCCGGTCCCTGCCACAGCTTGCCATCGCCGCGGACAATGACGGGTTCCTCTACGCCCGTGACGGTGACTACCACGAGCCCGTCGGTGCCGCCTTCTGGGAGCGTTCATGACCACCGCCTCCGCCCCCGAGTTCGTCAAGCGGCCGAGCCCGATTCGGAAGGCCAACCGTGAGCTCGACGAACGGTTCGGCAACCAGGCCTTTCTGCGGCGCAACCTGAACAAGGTCTTCCCCGACCACTGGTCTTTCATGATCGGGGAGATCGCCCTCTACAGCTTCATCGTGCTGCTGCTGACGGGCATCTACCTGACCCTGTTCTTCGACCCGTCGAACACCGAGGTCATCTACAACGGTTCCTACGTCCCGCTCAAGGGCGTGGAGATGAGCCGGGCCTACGCCTCGACGCTGGACATCAGCTTCGACACCCGGGCCGGTCTGGTGTTCCGCCAGATCCACCACTGGGCCGCGCTGGTCTTCGTCGCGTCGATGGTCGTGCACATGTTCCGGGTGTTCTTCACCGGCGCGTTCCGCAAGCCCCGCGAGACCAACTGGCTGATCGGCATCGGTCTGGTCGCCCTGTCGATGCTCGAGGGCTTCGCCGGCTACTCGCTCCCGGACGACCTGCTCTCCGGCACCGGTCTGCGGATCGCGGCCTCGATCGCCCAGTCCATCCCGATTATCGGGACGTGGACGTCGTTCCTCGTCTTCAACGGGGAGTTCCCGGGCGTCAACTTCCTGCCCCGGCTCTATGTGACGCACATCCTGCTGGTGCCGGGCGTCCTGCTCGCGCTCATCGGCGCGCACCTGGGCATCCTGTGGCACCAGAAGCACACGGACTTCCCCGGGCCGGGCAAGACCGAGGACAACGTCATCGGCCACCGGGTCTTCCCGGTGTTCGCGGTGAAGTCCGGCGGGTTCTTCATGCTGGTCTTCGCGATGCTCGCGCTGCTCGGTGGTCTCGCCCAGATCAACCCGATCTGGATGTTCGGCCCGTACGACCCGGCGAAGGTCAGCGCGGCCTCCCAGCCGGACTGGTACATCGGCTTCCTCGACGGCTCGACCCGGCTCATGCCGCCGTGGGAATGGCGCGGCTGGGGACACACCCTCCCCGCGGTGTTCTGGCCGACTGCCGTCCTGCCGGGCATTATGTTCACGCTGGCGGCGCTCTATCCCGCGCTGGAAGCCAGGTTCACTGGGGACACGAAGCCGCACAACCTCCTGCAGCGGCCCCGGGAGGCGCCGACCAGGACCGCGATCGGCGCGATGGCGATCAGCTTCTACCTGGTGCTGATGATCTCCGGCGGTAACGACATCATCGCCAAGACCTTCAGTATCTCGCTGAACGCGATGACCTGGGCCGGCCGCATCGGGCTCATCGTCGTGCCACCGATCGCCTACGCGGTGACGAAGAAGATCTGCATCGCGCTCAACCAGAAGGACGCGGAGATCGAGCATCACGGCATCGAGACCGGGATCATCCGCCAGCTTCCCAGCGGGGAGTTCGTGGAGGACCACCGCCCGAAGCCAACTCCCATCCCCGACCATCCGCTCGTCCCGACGGACCGGTTCGAGCTGCCGGCGGCCAACGGGCACGGCGACGGTCACGGCAAGGGGCTTGCGCGCCGCGCCGGCAAGGCCGTGACCGGGTTCTTCGTCGAGGAGAAGCAGCCACCCGGCGGCGGCCGGCAGTAGCCGTCCGGCCTGACGGAGTACCTGACGGAGCAGCTGGCGTCAGTACGTGGCGTCCTGACGTCATGGCCTGACGTCACGTCAGGCCGACGGGAACCACTCGTCACCGTCATACGCACGTACCGGCCGGCCGGGGGCCGCACCGAATCCGGCCGCGGCGCGGATGGCGCCCGCGGCCGGCTAGCTCCACTCGCCCTCCAACCGCACGAGCCGTACCCCCGGCCCACTGAGCCAACGGGCGATGCGCTCGGTCTCCTCGGCGGAGGCGCACGGGGCCGGGCCGGGCCGTGGCCGCACCGTCTCGGCGCTGGCGACCACGGCGTCGACCCAGGGCCGCGGATCGACACCGGGCGGCACGCTCGCCGCTGACACCAGCCGGCCGTGACGCACCACGGCCAGCTCCCAGCCGGCCTCGGCGGTCGGGGCCGCGGCGACGAGCTCGGCGACTCCGGTGAGAGCCGACAGCCGCTGGGCACGTGCGGCCGCGCGGACGAACGCGATCATCCGGTCCCGCTGGACGGCGGCCTCCTCGTAGCGCTGCTCGGCGGCCAGCCGGTCGATGCGCCGCGTCGAGGCGGCGATGACTCGGCCCGGATCGCCGGTGATGGCGGCTCGGGCGGCGGCGACGTG
>NZ_CDWTNB010000089.1:0-5744 GCF_977947065.1 Frankia sp. CgJB1 | reverse complement strand
CGCACGGCGCTCCGCATCTGCCGAGGTCGGCGAGGGTACAGGCGGGCCGGCGCACGCGCGGGGACAGGCGCCCGGAGCACTGGCGCAGCGGCACCGCGGCCAGCAGCGCCTCGGCGGCGGCGTCGGCGGCGCGGACACTGCCGAACGGCCCGAGATAGGTCGCGTCGTCACGGGCGGCGCGTACCCGTGACAGCCGCGGGAACGGCTCGTCGGTGAGCTTGAGGTACACGGAGCGCTCCGGGAAGCGGGATCGGCGGTTGTACGGCGGCTTGTACTCGGCGATTAGCCGCAGTTCCCGGACCTCGGCCTCCAGGGCGTGCGCGCAGCCGATCGCGTCGACCCGCTCAGCCAGCGCCACCATCTCCGCCATCCGGGTCCGGGGCTCGCTGGCGGTGAAGTAGGTACGGACCCGGGAACGCACCGAACGCGAGGTGCCGACATACAGGGCCCGTTCGTCGGCGTCCCGGAAGATGTAGACACCCGGGCCCGTCGGCAGGCCGTCGGCCAGGTGCCGTTTGCGTCGCTGGGCCGGCGACACCCGGGAGCTGTAGTCGTGCAGGTCCTCCAGGGTGGTCACGCCCGCGTTGCCGAGCCGTTCGAACAGCCCGTGCAGCACGTCGACGGTGGCCCGGGCGTCCGCCAGCGCCCGGTGGCGGGGTTCGACCGGGCTGCGGAACAGCGAGGCCAGCGACGTGAGCCGGCAGTCGGGACTCTCGTCTCTCGTGACCACCCGCCGGGCGATACGCAACGTGTCCAGATACTCCCAGGCGGGCACCGGATAGCCGCAGAGCTCGACGGCGGCGCGCAGGAAGCCGAGGTCGAACGGGGCATTGTGGGCGACAAGAACGGCACCGCGGGCGAACTCCAGGAAGGTGGGCACCACCTGCGCGACCGGCGGCGCCGTCGCCACCATCACGTCGGTGATGCCGGTGAGCACCGAGACCATCGGAGGGATGCCGACGCCCGGCCGGACCAGGGTGGCCATCTCGGCGAGGATTCGGCCGCCGCGGACCCGGACCGCGCCGATCTCGGTGATCTCGTCGGTTCCCGGGGAGGTGCCCGTCGTCTCCAGGTCGAACACGACGAAGGTCACGTCCGCCAGCGGGCGACCGAGATCGTCCAGCCTGCCCTGCCGGGGCGGCCGGGGACGGTCCGGGGCGGGATCTGGGCGCACGGCGTCACGGTAGGCCCCACCCCCGACAGTTTCACGCCCGGGATTGTCCGCCGGGCCCGGAGGCGAAAGCAGGTCCGCCTCGCCGCACGTCGTCACGGAGGTTCCGGGTCACGGGCCGGTGGAAAATGGTTAACGATACCTGATCCGTAGGGTGCTGGGTGTGCCACGGGACGGTATTGGCCATAGAATTCGCCGCGGTTGTCCCGTTTATGGTCCCGTCGGGGCAGTCCGGTGCTTCTGTCGGGGCGTGTGCTCAAACGTGCGGCCAACTCGGCAGGCCTGCGTGCGTCGAATGCGGAATCATGTCCAGGTGGCATGGTTCGAGACGAACGGCATTCGAGTGGCGCGGGTCGCGGTCGACTGTTCGAACGTTGACGTGATGGTGCGCTTCTGGTCCGCCGCATTGGGATACGAGGTGAGCCGGCGTGACGACGGGGTGATCCTGCGTCACCCGGCCGGCGCGGGACCCAAGATCCTCCTCAGGCCCGGGGCGAAGCGCGATGCCGGCCGTAACCGGCTTCATCTGGATCTCTACGCCGTCGACGCGGAGCGTGTGATCGGCTGGTTGTCGACCCTCGGTGCCCGCCGGGTGTCCCGGTACGACGACGACGGGGAGAGCGGATACGTTCTCAAGGATCCGGAGGGTAACGAGTTCCGGGTGATGACGGTCGGGCCGGCGGGATTCGCGCGCCCCTTTGTCTGACATCCCGGCGGGCCGGGCTCCCACGGGGTTGGGTTCCCGGCGGGTCGGCGAGGGTGGAGCACGGTTTCGGAGAAGCGTGCTCCACACCACCGTCGCGTTCAGCGGAAAACGTGACGGCTCGACGGCCGGGTGAACGGCCATCGGCCATCGGGTGCTGTCGTCACGCGCCGGACGACCCGGTCGATAGGGTTGCAGCCATGTCGAGCGTCTTCACCCGGATCATCAACGGCGAGCTTCCCGGTCGCATCGTCTACTCCGACGAGCACGTGGTGGCGTTCCTGACGATCGCGCCGATCCGGCCGGGACACACCCTGGTCGTTCCCCGCATCGAGATTGACCATTGGATCGATCTACCCGATGATCTCCAGGTCGCGTTGTGGAGCGCCGCGGCGACGGTGGGCCGCGCCATCGACGCGGCCTTCCGACCTCGGCGGGTGGCCGCGCTCGTCGCCGGGCTCGAGGTCCCGCACGTCCACGTGCATCTCCTGCCGATCGAGGACGAGACGCAGATCGACTTCAGGCTCGCCGACCACAACCCCGACTCGGCCGAGCTCGATGCCGTGGCCGAGCGGATCCGCGCCGCCCTCGGCTGAGCCGGGTACCGGCCGGCGCGGATCTGGCTGTTCTGGCTGTTCTGGCTGTTCTGGCTGTTCTGGCTGTTCTGGCTGTTCTGGCTGTTCTGGCTGTTCTGGCTGTTCTGGCTGTTCTGGCGGATCGTAGGGTTACGCGGCGGTCAGAGCTGGAACTTCGGTGGATCGACGGCGAACAGCGGTTCCCAGTTCAGGATGGCGTGCCCGGGTGGCGCATCGATGACGATGTTGCCCCGGACCCGCTGCCCGGCCTTGAGAGTCGACACCGACAGCCGCGGCGCGACGTTCTCGTAGCTGCCGTCGTACCGGGTGCCGTCGGAGGTCTGGATGTAGAAATCGGACGGTGAGGCGGACGTCGACCCGCGGCTCACCTCGACCGTCACGTTAATGACGTAGTAGGCCCCTGGGCGGGCGCGTCGCCGTACTGGGTCACCTTGCCGGTGGTGGAGCAGACGCTGTTGAGGGTGACCCTGGCTTCGAAGTCGCTGACCGAGGAGGTGGCCCGGCCGACGGCGGTGCCGGAGCCGCCGATCGTCGCGGTGCCGGCTGCCGGCGCGTGCTGTGGCGTCACCGGAACGCAGCTCGGCACTCCGTTTGGCGGGGTCGCGGTCGGGGCGGCCGCGGTCGCGGTCGCGGTCGCGGTGGTATTCGGGAGGTCGGGCACGGTCACCGTCGGGGCCGGTGGGGAGGCGATCTCGGTGTCGTCAACCGCCGCCCACCGCGAGGGCGATCACGACACCGAGCACGATGGCGGCAACCACGGCGAGGGGCACGATGATGAACAGCGGACTGGTCCGCTGCCGGGGCGGAGGCGGCGGGCTGCCCTGCTGCTACCCGCCGGGCGGCGGGTAGCAGCAGGGGGGGTTCTGGTAGGCGTCGGGACCGCCCTGGTAGCCGACCGTCCCCGGGTATGGGGCACTCCCACCCTGGTAGGGCCCGGCAGCCGCGGCCGGGGGATGGTCCGGCTGCTGCCAGCCGCCCGGCTGTCCCCAGCCCTGCCCGACGCCGGGCTGTCCCCACCCTGGCGCAGCGCCGGGGTGCTGTGGGCCGCTGGGCTGCCCGCCCCACTGCTGCCCGCCCGGTTGCGGGACGGTGCCCGGCCAGGCGAGGCGTGTCTCCTCCGAGTCGGGCTGGTTCGGCTGGCCGGGCTGGGGCGCTCCCCACGGTGGGACCGGAGCCGGCGGGGGAGTAGAGGGCGAACCGGAGGCGGGGGTGCTGCCAGCGTCCGCGGGCTGGTGCCAGGGGTCATTCGGCTGCCTCCACGCCTCCTGGCTCCCGTCACCGCTGGGGGGCTGGTGAGGCGGGTTCTGGTCGGTCACGATGATCCTCTCAGGCGCAGCCAGGGGCGCGCCTCGCGAGGCTACATAAGCCGACTTTCACCTGAGGCAATGCCCGCCCCGCCGTAGGCCGCCGACGTACCGATCCGGCCGGTAGCGGCCGTGAGTGCCCTGAGCTCTCCCGATAAGCTGTGCTGTACTGTCATCGTTCTCCCCGTCGGCTCCGGAGTCCCGCGTGCCTTGCTGTCTGGCCGGTTGGACGAGCCGTTGGAGATACGGCCCACCCGGTTTGTCCGTCGTGCGCGTGTTGATGAACATTTCGTCGCCACCCTCGGATTCGCCGCATGAGTGAGCCGCTTCCGGCGCCGGTGCGGGCGCATGTTGTCGAGTTCGCCGAGCAGACGCTGGCGGATCTTCCCGAGCCGGAGGTCCCGCCGTCGCTGGTCGCGGTGCGCCGCTTCAAGCCCTCCCGCCGCGTCCGCCAGGGAGCTGTCCCGCTGGCCGCGGCGGTGGACGGTGACGTGTTCCGCGGCCAGGTCGCCGAGTGGATCCGCCGTCATCATCCCGAGCTTGTCGAAGCCGTCAGCTCGCCGGACGGACCGCCGCCCGCGGCGCCTCCCGAGAAGATCGCCGCGGTCGCGTACCTGCTGCGGGTCTCCGGCTGGCAGGAGCTGGTCCAGGTCGCTGCGGCGTCCACGTCGGAGGCGGCGGTCCGCAGCCAGGTCGACGAGGCCGAGCGGACGATACTGCGGCTCACCGAACAGCTCGAGACGAGCAAGCGCATCGCCGCGGCCGAGCAGGAGGAACTGCGCGAGCAGTTGCGGGCGGCCCGGGCGGAGGCGGACGAGGCTCGCCGGCGGCTGCGCTCGTCCACCGCCGGGATCCGGCGGGCCGAGGACGCCACGCGAGAGGCCCTGACCGCGGCCGAGGCGGCCCGGGACGCAGCCTTGGCCGTCAGCCGGGATGCCGAGGCGGAGACCCGGCGGCTGCGCGGCCGGGTGGCGGAGCTGGAGAGCGCGCTCGCCTCCACCCGCCGGGACAGCCGCGAGTCCCGCAGCGTCGATGACGCCCGGTTGCGCGTTCTCCTTGACACCCTGATCGCCTCGGCGCACGGCCTGCGACGCGAACTCGACCTCCCGACGATGGTCGCGAGGCCCGCGGATCTCATCGCTCGCGGCGGAGCCGGCCCGAGTAACGGCCCGCAGGCGTTCGCCGGGGCCCGCGGGCGGCCGGACGACGACCCCTCCCTGATCGACGAGGTGTTGGCCGTCCCCGGGGTCCATCTGATCATCGACGGGTACAACGTGACCAAGCGGGGCTACGGCCGCCTCACCCTGCAGGCCCAGCGTGAGCGGCTGCTGTCCGGACTTGGTGCGCTCGCGGGCCGCAATCCCGACAGCGAGGTCACGGTCGTCTTCGATGCCACCGCCGTCGTGGCCCGGCCGGTGGGTGTCGCCATGCCTCGGGGGGTGCGCGTGCTGTTCAGCCGGCCCGGGCAGCTCGCCGACGAGGAGATCGTCCGGCTGGTGCGGATGGAACCGGAAGGCCGCCTGGTCTTCGTCATCACCTCCGACCGGGAGGTCGCGGAGAACTGCGCCGCCGCCGGAGCCCGGGCGGTACCCTCGGCCGCTCTGCTGGCCCGCCTCGACCGGTAGGGGATCCGTCGGGCGGGACTTGTCCGCCGAGAATTGTCGGACCCTGGACCTACCGTCGGTGAAGTCGGGAGATCGGTACTCGGATTGTCTGTCGTCGCCGACCTCCACCGGTTCGGATCCGGAAGGTGCGCACGATGCTGATCGACTGTGACTCCTGCACCGCCCGTGGTGTCAGGTGCGCCGGCTGCATGATGACCGTCCTGCTCCCGGCGCCGGGCCCGCCCGTCGGCTGGGACGCCGAGGAGCCCGAGGCATTGCGGTTGCTCGCCGACGCCGGTCTGCTGCCCCCGCTCGCCGACGTGCGGACGGCACTGCTGGACCAGGCGCCGCGGCTGGACCAGGCGC
>NZ_CDWTNB010000088.1:0-16200 GCF_977947065.1 Frankia sp. CgJB1 | reverse complement strand
GGCATCCGCCACCACGCCCCGCCCACGATCAGGCTCGCCAACCCCATGAAACCCCAGACCGCAGCTTGATCAACTTAGCGGAAATGGCATTGGGATGAGCCGGTCTGGCGCCTAGCTCGTAGGGCGTGCCCTCCGGCCCGGCGTACCGCCTGATGGCGGTGAATCCGCCGTCTGTGAGCAGTTCACCCAGTTGACCACTGGTGTAGATGTGGTGAATCGCGGCCGCATGGAGTTCCTCGGTGCCACGTTTGAATGCGTACCGACTGATCAGCCGGCTTGCCAACGGGTCGTACTCCAGGTTTGTCTCGACAGTGATATCTCCGGTCACCATGCTACTCGGCTCACCGGTGTAGGTGGGCAGAATACTCTCGGCCGTCGCCCCGAAGTCGACGACCAGGCTGCCGCCAGGACGGATCGCCCTAGCCAGGCTCGCGATGAACTCCCGGGTGCCGGCCAGGTCCAGATAGCCGAAGCTGTTGCCCAGGCAGGCGGCCGCATCGAACGAGCGATCCACCGGGATCGCCCGCATGTCCGCGAGCACGAACTCGACGTGTAGACCGGCCTGCTCTGCCGCCCGGCGGGCATGGTCAATGGCCTCGGCTGAGAGGTCGACGCCGGTCACCCGATGGCCGCGCCCAGCGAGAGCGATACTGTGCCGACCGCTGCCGCAGGGAACGTCTAGGATCCGGGCCACCGGCGGCAGACCGAGCGCGGCCTCGATGAACTCGACGTCAGCCGCGGTCATTTCGGGCGACGCCGCCCGCCGCCAGAACTCGTTCGGAAGTTCGGTAAAGAAGTCCGCGTACCACGCAGACGAGATATCATTTGACAACGCCAGAAGCTCCTCATGGAGTACATCAACACGAAAAATTGATGTCACCAGGCACACCGAGGTCCGACGCTGGTCAGCAGTCGACCTCGATCACCACCACGCCATCCAGGCCGGCGGTGTCCGGTGGCCCGGGACAAGACCCGGGGCAACCATGGCTTCCTCCACGCAAGGCGTCGGGCCGCTCCCCGACGAACTGCCGCCAAACTAGCCCGCCCGCCCGGCGGCGTCAAACCAGTTAATCCGGGTATCGCCGGCCCCGACTCCAGGAAGATCAGCCGGCAGTTGCTCGCGTCGCGCCGCTCACAGCCCCCTTGTCTACGTGTGCAACCCGGGGGTGGTACCGATCGTGCTGGTGCACGCCCGGGCCCTACTCACCAGCGCCCCGAGGGTCGGACCGCGTATCTCGACGCTGACTTCTACGCCCCGGAGAAGACCCTGGCGTCTGAGCAGCTGCGGGAAACGCTCGACCTGGCCCAGCCTGTCGCGGTCATACATTTCATCGCCGACGACGCCGTCGTCAAAGACCTCGTCGGCCGGCTCATGCGTCCGCTTCCGACAGGCAGCATCCTGGCGCTGTCCACCTGCACGGCTGACAGTGCGCCCGAGGAGGTTCGTGTCGGGGTGGCCGCATACAACGCCAGTGGTATTCCGCTCGTCGCCCGAGACAGGGCCTGAGTCGAGCAGTTCTTCGATGGGCTGGAAATACTCGACCCCAGCGTGGTGCTTGTCAACCACTGGCACCCTGACGAGCTCGCCGCCGTGGACGATGCTCACGTGCACATGTACGGCGGCATTACCCGGAAGCGGTAACATGCCACGCCGCCGGACCGGCGGCCCCGCCGCGTTCGGCACTCACGGCAGGATGGTATTGGGTCTCGTCAGGCTGCCTGAGGACCCGAGAGCCTGGCCGCGGTGTCCGCCGAACGGAGCGCGGCCCGGGCAGCGGGCTTCGCACGGTCGCCGCGGCGACCACCCCGCCGACGGTGGTGCCGCATCCCGCGGATGATCTCGCCGCCAACGTTCCCGGCGCGGCGGTCGGCGCGGCGAGCAGGTCGGGACGGGCCGGCGCCGGCAGAAGATCTGTACTCCGGTATCCGCTACTCCCACCTCGCTCCCCGGGGGCTACCGGGTGCGAAGTCGCGTAGGATTCACCCTGTGTCGAGGACACATGCCACGGCCGAAACGCCGGCCAGCCGGATGATGATGCACATGCCGTCCGGCCTCTTCCGCGCGTCTTGACAGACTGACCGATGAGGCCCTGACGGAGCCTCGTCGGTGAGGCTGCTACCGGGGCGGAAGGACTCACACCAGATGGGCCGCTACTTCGTGACGACGGCGATTCCGTACGTCAACGGCAAGCCGCACGTAGGTCACGCTCTCGAACTGATCGAGACCGATGCGTACGCACGTCATCTTCGTCAGCGCGGCCACGAGGTCCGGTTCCAGACCGGCACCGACGACAACGCCCTGAAGAACGTCCAGGCGGCCGAGGCCGAGGGGATCACACCCGCCGAGTACGTCGAGCGGGTCGCCACCGGGTTCGTGGGCCTTCGCGGTCCGTTGGGCCTCTCGTTCGACGATTTCATCAAGACGAGCACGGACCCCCGCCATCGGCCGGGAGTCGAGAAGCTGTGGTCGGCCTGCGCCGACCGCGGAGACTTCTACCGCAAGACCTACGCCGGTCTGTACTGCGTGGGATGCGAGCTGTTCTACCAGCCCGACGAGCTGGTGGGCGGCCGCTGTCCGGAACACGGGACCGTTCCCGACCTGGTGGAGGAGAGCAACTGGTTCTTCCGGTTGAGCCGCTATCAGGACCAGCTCCACGAGCTCATCTCCGCCGACCGGCTGCGCATCGAGCCCGCCGCCCGCAAGCGGGAGGTACTGTCCTTCATCGAGGCCGGCCTGGAGGACTTCAGCGCGTCGCGGAGCATGAGCCGGGCCCGCGGCTGGGGTATTCCGGTCCCCGGCGACCCCGAGCAGGTCATCTACGTGTGGTTCGACGCGCTCGGGAACTACATCACCGCCCCCGGGTACGGCAACGACGACGACAGCTTCCAGCACTGGTGGAACGACGCCGACAGGCGAGTGCACGTCATCGGCAAGGGCATCATCCGCTTTCACGCCGTCTACTGGCCGGCGATGCTGCTCTCGGCCGGGGTGCGCCTGCCCGACACCATCTTCGTGCACGAATATCTCACCGCCGACGGCATGAAGATCAGCAAGTCGGCCGGCAACGCCGAGGATCCCGCCGACATCGTCGCCGCCTTCAACACCGACGCGCTGCGGTGGTGGATGCTGCGCGACGTCGCCCGAGCCGGCGACACCGACTACACGACCGAACGGCTCGTGACCCGCGCGAACGAGGACCTCGCCAACAACATCGGCAACCTGGTCAACCGGACCGTGTCGATGGTGAAGCGGTACCGGGACGGGCTCATTCCCCCGCCCGCCCCCGACAATCCCGCGGCCGCCCAGCTGCGGGCGGTGCGCGACGAGGCCCCCCGGACAATCGACGACGCCTTCGCCGCCTTCGACTTCCGCCGGGCAGCCGAGGTCATCACGAGGATCGGAAACGAGGGTAACCGCTACGTGGAGGCCGCCCGGCCCTGGGAGCTCGCGAAGGCGGAGCGCAAGGAGGGAGCGTCGCGCGACGCCCTCGACGCAGTCCTCGCCGAACTGGTCGCCACGTGCCGGGAACTGGCGGAGCACCTCGCGCCCTTCCTGCCCGATTCGGCACCGCGCATCGCCGCGCAGTGCGGCGACGGCGGGCCGCGGACCGCCGATCCCAGCCCGGTGTTCCCGCGCCTGGAGGCCCCGCCGGCCGAACCGGCCACGACCTGACCGACGCCGCGGAACCGATCCGGCCGGGCCCGCTCAGGCCGGACGCAGTGCGGTGAAACGCCGCAGCCGCAGACTGTTCGTGACGACAAAGACGGAGCTGAACGCCATCGCCGCCCCCGCGATCGTTGGGTTAAGCAGACCGGTCGCGGCAAGCGGCAGCCCGGCCACGTTGTAGGCGAACGCCCAGAACAGATTGCCCTTGATCGTGCGCAGGGTGGCGCGCGACAGTCGGATGGCATCCGCCACCAGGCAGGGATCCGCGTTGACGAGCGTCAGATCCGACGCCTCGATCGCCGCGTCAGTGCCGCCGCCCATCGCCAGGCCCAGATCGGCCTGGGCGAGCGCGGCGGCGTCGTTCACCCCGTCGCCCACCATGGCCACGACCCGGCCCTGCGCCTGCAAGCGACGGACCGCCGCGACCTTCTCCTCGGGCAGGACCTCGGCGATGACGTCCTCGGCCGCGATGCCGACCTCGGCGGCGACGGACCGGGCGACCGCCTCGGCGTCCCCGGTCAGCAGGACCGGGTGCAGCCCGAGCCGACGCAAATCGGCGACGGCCGCGGCCGCGGTGGGCTTCACCGTGTCGGCAACGCTGATCAGTCCGCGGGGACGGCCGTCCCAGCCGACCACGACGGCGGTGTGCCCGGCGGCCCGTTCCCGGTCCAGCTCGGCGGCGAGCGCGCCCGGGAGTTCCGCGAACACCCGGGGCCGCCCGACGAGCACCGCATGCCCCTCCACGGTGCCGCGCACGCCGAGGCCCGCGGTGTTCGCGAAGTCCGCGACCGGCGGCAGCACACCGGCGGCCACCGCGTGCTCCCCAGCCGCGTCAGCGATCGCCCGGGCGATGAGGTGCTCGCTCGCCTCCTCCACCGCCGCGGCGAGCCGGAGCACCTCGGCGGCGTCCTCGCCGGGAGCCGGCAGCACCGCGACAACCTGCATCCGCCCGCTGGTCACCGTGCCGGTTTTGTCGAGTAGGACGGTCTGGACCCGCCGCGTCGACTCCAGCACCTCCGGGCCGCGGATGAGGATGCCCACCTGCGCACCGCGTCCCGTCCCGACCAGCAGCGCCGTCGGCGTGGCCAGGCCCAGCGCGCAGGGGCAGGCGATGATCAACACGGCGACGGCCGCGGTGAAGGCATCGGTCGCCGGCTGCCCGAGAGCCAGCCAGACCCCGAGGGTGACGAGCGCGATTCCGATCACCACCGGAACGAACACCGCCGAGACCCGGTCGGCGAGGCGCTGGACGCGGGTCTTGCCACTCTGGGCCTCCGTCACGAGCCGGGCGATGCGCGCCAGCTGCGTGTCGGCGCCGACCCGGGTGGCCCGGACCACAAGCCGCCCGCCGGCGTTCACCGTCGCCCCGACGACCGCGTCACCCGGGGCGACCTCGACGGGCACCGACTCGCCGGTGACCATGCTCGCGTCCACCGCCGACAGCCCGTCGAGCACGACGCCGTCGGTGGCGATCTTCTCGCCCGGGCGGACGACGAACTCGTCCCCGATCCGCAGCGCCTCGACCGGGATCCGCTCCTCGACCCGCCGCGGGCCAGTCCCCCGCGCACCGTCCGCCGGCCGGTCGCGCAGCACGGTGACGTCCTTTGCCCCGAGGTGGAGCAGCGCCCGCAGGGCCGCGCCGGAACGCCGGCGGGCACGTGATTCCAGGAATCGGCCGGTGAGCAGGAACACCGTCACCCCGGCGGCAACCTCCAGGTAGAGGGCTGTGCCCGCGCCGCCGTGGCCACTCCCCGAGTGGCCGATCTCGCCGGCCGAGGCTTCCGGGCCCGGGAAGCCACCGGTGAACGAGAACGAGTGCCGCATCCCCGGTTCGCCCGCTCCGCCCAGGAACAGGGCGTACAGCGACCAGACGAAGGCGGCCAGCGTTCCGAGGGAGACCAGGGTGTCCATCGTCGCGACCCCATGCCGGGCGCCCCGGCCCGCGGCCCGGTGGAACGGCCAGCCTCCCCAGAGCACGACCGGCGTCGCCAAGGCCAGCGAGACCCACTGCCAGTAGTCGAACTGCCAGGCGGGCACCATGGCCAGTGCGATCACCGGCACGGCGAGCGTCGCCGAGACAGCCAGCCGGACGCGTAGCGCCCGCAGCGCCGCGCCGGGCGCGTCGTCCTGCGTGCCGCCGCCGTCCTCGGCCTCCGCCGCACCAGTCGCATACTCGGCCGCGGTGTCAGTGCCGGCCGCACCCGGCCCACCCCGGACCGGGGTCGCGGAGTATCCCGCGGCCTGTACCGTGCGGATCAGATCATCGAGACAGACCGCGGGGGCTTCGGTATCCGCGAGGGTGACGGTGGCCTTCTTGGTGGCGTAGTTCACCGAAGCGGTGACGCCGTCCATCCTGTTGAGTTTGCGTTCCACCCGCGCGGCGCACGACGAGCAGGTCATCCCGCCGATCGCGAGCTCGATCCGCGCGGGGTGACCCGTTCCAACGTCGAGAGTGGTCATCAGATCTCCCCTTCCGGCGGATTCCTTACAGCGGATTCCTTACAGCGGATTCCTTACAGCGGATTCCTTACAGCGGGCTGGAAGGTACTGCCGGTCGCGGACCGTGGGACCGGACACACCCGCCGGCCACCGGCACCGTTGGCACCACCGAAGCGCTACGCCCGCCCGACAAGCTCGTATCCGGCCTCCGCAACCGCCTCCCGGACGGCGCCGTCCTCGACGACGCCGTCGCTGACGAGAGTGACCCGGCCCTCGGCCAGATCCACGGCGACGTCCGACACGGTCGGCAGCCGCGCGAGCTCCTCGGTCACGGATCGGACGCAGTGCTGGCAGGTCATCCCGGCCACCGTGTAGGCGGTCGTCATGGCCGTTCTCGTCTCCTCGTGTAAGCCGCCCCGGTCCCGATGGATCTGCCCATCCCACCGGCCACCTCCGACCCTCCGAACATACCCTCCCCCCGTATAGTGTACCGGTACCCGGTGGGGGTACCTTCCGAACCAATGGTCGATCATCACGGGAGAGATCCCGCCCACGCCGACACGGGAAGGCCACGACGCGCAGCCCCCACCCTGAGCAACCTAACGGACGCTTTCCACGAACGCCGGACTCCCGGCACCACCGTGGCGAACCGTCGACGTTGAGGAACCGCCGCCGCGAGGGACGGTCAGCGGGAGGCGGCCAGGCGGCGGGCGACCTCGGTGGCCCAGTAGGTCAAGATGATGTCCGCCCCGGCCCGGGAGATCGCGGTCAGCGTCTCGTCGATCGCCCGGTCCCGGTCAATCCACCCGGCCGCCGCGGCAGCCTCCACCATCGCGTACTCGCCCGACACCTGGTAGGCCGCCACCGGTACGTCCACTGTGTCGGCCACCGCCCGCAGCACGTCCAGGTAGGCCAGCGCCGGTTTCACCATCACCGCGTCCGCGCCCTCGGCAAGGTCGAGCGCGACCTCGCGCCGGGCCTCCTCGGCCGAGCGGACCGGATCCTGCTGGTAACCGGTCCGATCCCCGAACTGCGGGGCGCACTCGGCAGCCTCGCGAAACGGCCCGTAGAACGCCGAGGCATACTTCACCGAGTAGGCGAGGATCGGCAGGTCGATGAAGCCCTCCGCGTCCAGCGCGGCCCGGATCGCGCCGACCTGGCCGTCCATCATCCCGCTCGGCGCGACGACCTCGGCACCCGCACGGGCCTGCGCCACGGCGATCGCGCCGTAGCGCACCAGGGTGGCGTCGTTGTCGACCTCCCCGGAGTCGGTGAGCAGACCGCAGTGCCCGTGGTCGGTGTACTCGTCCAGGCACAGGTCCGTCATCAGGACGACGTCGCCACCGACCTCGGCGACGAGATCGGCGAGCGCGAGCTGGACGATGCCGTCCGAGTCGTCGGCGGCCGAGCCGCGGGCATCCTTCTCCGCGGGCACACCGAACAGGATGAGCCCGCCCACGCCGGCCTCGACGGCCTCGACGGCCGCCTCCCGCAGCGAGGAACGGGTGTGCTGGACGACACCGGGCATCGAGGCCAGCGGAACGGGATCGGCCACGCCCTCCTTGACGAACATCGGCAGCACCAGGTCGGACGGGTGCAACCGCACGTTCGAGACCAGCCGGCGCAGCGCGGGCGAGCGGCGCAGCCGGCGGGGACGTGCCGTCGGGTATCCGGCTGCGGCCCCGTTCCCCCGGGCCGGCACCCTCACCGCCGCGAGCCTCGCCGTGGCTTCGGCAACCGCGCGGCGAGCGGCCCGATCTTCCCGAGCTCTTCCCGGTGTTCGGCAGCGAACTCCGCCAGCGCCCCGACAAGGGCGGGGATGGACGCCTCCGGAGCCTGCACGTCGACGCGCAGCCCGAGCTCCTGGGCAGTGGCGGCCGTCGCCGGACCGATCACGGCGATCACCGTCGTCTCGTGGGGCTTGCCGGCGATGCCGACCAGGTTGCGCACGGTCGAGGACGAGGTGAAGACGACCGCGTCGACCCGGCCGCCCTTCAGCGCCTCCCGGATGGAGGCGGGCGGCGGAGCCGCACGCACGGTGCGGTAGGCCGTCACGTCATCGACCTGCCAGCCGCGTTCCTTCAGGCCGGCGACCAGGGTCTCGGTGGCGATGTCGGCGCGCGGCAGCAGCACCCGGTCGAGCAGGTCGAGGGTGTCGTCGAAGTCCAGCCAGTCCGCCAGCAGCCCCTCGCTGGACTGCTGCCCGGACGGGACGAGATCGGGCCGGATACCGAAGGTGCGCAGCGCGTCGGCCGTCGCCTCGCCGATCGCCGCAACCTTGACCCCCGCGAACGCGCGGGCGTCGAGGCTGCGTTCCTCGACCTTCTCCTGCACCGCCTTGACCGCGTTGACCGAGGTGAAGGCCACCCACTGATAGCGCCCGGAGACCAGACCGGTGATCGCGCGCTCCATCGGGGCGGCGGTCCGCGGGGGCTCGACAGCGATCGTCGGCACCTCCAGCGGGCTTGCGCCGTGCGAACGCAGCAGGTCGGACAGGATCGCCGCCTGTTCCTTGGTCCGCGGGACCAGCACCGTCCAGCCGAACAGCGCCCGGGTCTCCCACCAGGACAACTTGCTGCGGGTCGCGACCACCGAGCCGATGGACAGCACGACCTGGGTGATCGGGGTGGGGGCCGCGGTCAACAGCGGTGCCGTGTCCGCCTCGACCCGATCGAGCGTCGAGGTGACGGTGCGCTGGTCGGTGGTGGTGCCGTCCACGGTCACCGCGATCGGGGTGTCACCGGGCCGCCCGTGCTCGACGAGCGCCGCCGCGACCTTGCCGACCTCCGTCGGCGCCGCCGTGACCACGAGGGTGCCCGGGGTCTGGGCGAGGGCACCCCAGTCCAGGTCGCCGGGGGAGGAGATGGGCGCACCGAACCCGCCGAAGCCGCCCGGGGCACCGAGGCCCAGCGGCGAGCCGAACCCGCCGGTTCCCAGGCCACCGCCGAGCCCGCCCCCGAGACCGGCGATCGGCCGCCCGCCCAGCCGCGAGGCCCCGAACGGAGGACCGGTGAGCGGACCCACCGGCTCGCTCCCGCCGAACGGCGAGGACGCCGGCACGGTGCCCGACGACGAGAAGACCCCGGAGGTGCTGGCGAAGGTGACCGGCGCGCCCGGGGCGACCCCGGCGTAGGTCGCGACCGCGGCGCCAGTGAGGATGCCGGGCACCACCCGATAGGGGATCTTGGCCTTCGCGAGCGCCTGGGCGTCCGCGGCGCCGATGCGAGTCAGCCACGGATCGGAGGCGTAGAGCCGGACCACCTTGTCACCGGCACGGGCCCTGCTCACCACCGCGGCGGTCGCCGCCTCCGCGTCACGGACCGGCTTCGGCGCCTCGAGGTCGCCAATGCACAGCACTTCGGCGGTGAGGTTCTCCACCACCGCCGGCGCCACCTCGGGATCGGCCACCACCAGGTCGGCGGCGGCCAGGGTCTCGACCGCGAGGACGGTGAGCAGGCCGGGATCACGTGGTCCGGCACCCACCAGGGCGACCGGGGAGACGGGCTTCTTCGTTCGTCGGGTGGCCATGCTCAGCGGGTTCCCATCAGCGAGTGTGCTCCGGCGGACAGCATGTCGTCCGCGAGGCGCTGCCCGAGCGCCTCCGGGTCGACGGCGGATCCGGTGACGTCACGCCGGAGGACATCGCTTCCGTCCGGCGCAGCGACGACCGCCCGCAGGCACAGACGACCCGCGGGAGGCGCACCGCCGGCCTCCGCCGCAGCTCTTTCGGCCGACCCCGGAAGAAGCTCGGCCAAGGCGCCGACCGGGGCAGTACAACCAGCTTCGATGCCGGCGAGGAACGCGCGTTCCGCTCTGACTGCGACGGACGACGATGCGTCATCGAGCACAAACCGTAGCAGCTCGGCGAGGCCCGTATCGACGGGCTGGCCGCCATCTGACCACGTTTCGCCACCGGTTTGTCCCGCAGCGGGACCCGAACCCGCCGCGGCGGGCACCAGAGCGCGCGCCGGGCCGGCCACGACGAGCCCGGCACCGCCCGTGCACTCGATCGCCAGGGCTCCCTGACCGGGCGCGGGCAGCATCACCGTGGGTTCGAGGATCTCGGTGACGGCATCGAGCCGGTCGAGCCGCGCCAGCCCGGCGTGCGCGAGGACGACCGCGTCCACCTCACCGTCGATGGCCTTCTTCAACCGGGTGTCGACATTGCCGCGGATCGTGACGACCTCCAGCCCGAGGCCGAGAGCACACAGCTGCGCGGCGCGACGCGGAGATCCGGTCGCGATCCGGGCGCCGGCCCTGAGCTCGGCCAGGCGCCGCCCGCTCGGGGCGACCAGCACGTCCCGGGGGTCCGCCCGCGGCGGGACCGCGGCGAGCACCAGACCGGGTGGGGTGGCCGTTGGAAGGTCCTTCAACGAGTGGACCGCCAGGTCGATCTCACCAGACAGCAGGGCGTCGCGCAGCGCGCTGACGAAGACGCCGGTCCCGCCGATCTGGCTGATCTCCCCCGACGAGCGGTCCCCCGCCGTGACAATCGGCACCAGCTCGACGGCGCAGCCCACCCGCGCCCGCAGGGTGGCGGCGACCGTCCCGGACTGGGCCAGCGCCAGCGCCGAGCGCCGCGTTCCCAGCCGCAGCCGGCGGCCGGCGAAACGGGCCAGCAGGTCGGCGCCGGTACTCGCCGCGCCGGTACTCGCCGCGCCGATGCTCGTCGGATCGGTACTCGTCGGGTCGATCCCCGTCACGAACGCTCCAGCAGATCAAGGTCAGGCGCGGACACCACGGCGGGCACCTCCCGCGGCAGATCGAACAGTTCCCGCAGGGCCTCGGCGTAGGCGTCTCCGCCGGGCGCCCCGGCCAGCTCCTGCACCCGCACGGTCGGGGCGTGCAGCAGCTTGTCGACGACGCGCCGGACCGAGCCCTCCACCAGGCTCCACTCCCGATCGTCGAGGTCGGGCAGGCGGGTGTGCAACCGAGCGAGCTCGCTACGCACCACAGCGGCGGCGTGGGCCCGCAGCGCGACGACGGTCGGCGCCACCCGGCCCGCCTGCCGGCGGTCGAGGAAGCTCGCGACCTCGGCGGCGACCAGCGCGCGGACCGCCTCCACATCGTGCGTCACCTGGGCGCCGTCCAGCGCGATGCGCAGTGCGTCCAGATCGATCAGACTCACCCCGGGCAGCTCGCGCACCCCCGGGTCGATGTCGTGCGGCAGGGCCAGATCGAGGAAAACCAGCGGGCGCCCTGCCCGGCCGGGCAAGGCCGCGGCAACCAGCTCGTGCTCGACAACGAGACCGCTCGCGCCGGTCGAGGAGATCACCAGGTCCGCCATGGTGATCTCGTGGGCCAGGTCGGTGAGACCGACGACCCGGGCCTCGTGGGCCTCGGCGACGCGGGCCGCCCGGGCGGCGGTCCGGTTCGCGATCACGACCTCCCCGGCGCCGGCTCGCCGGACGGTCTGCGCGGCCAGCGATCCCACCGCGCCGGCACCGATGAGCAGCACCCGGGCCCCGGCCAACGGCGGGGGTTCGGACGTCACGGCGGGCCGCGGTCCCTCGGCCGCGGCTCCTCCCCCGTCCAGCGCCCGCCCACCCGGCGGCACCACCGGCACGGCCGGAACCTCGCTGTGGAGGCCCAGACCGGAGGCGGCCAACCGGACACCCACCGAGACGATGGATGCGCCAGCGGCATCGATGGACGTCTCGGAGTGGGCCCGCTTGCCGACCCGCAGCGCGGCCTGGAACAGGCCGGACAGCGCGCTGCCCGCCACCCCGGCGGCCTGACCGGCCCGGAAGGCCGTGCGTACCTGACCGAGGATCTGGCTCTCCCCGACGAGCATGGAGTCCAGGCCGCATACTACCGAGAACAGGTGCCCGATGGCCCGCGCCTCGTGGTGGACGTACAGGTGGCCGGCGAGATTACCGAGGTCGATCCCACAGATCCGGCTGAGCTGGTCGGAGATGTCGGCGACTCCGCCGTGGAAGGTCTCGACCTCGGCATAGATCTCGATGCGGTTACACGTCGAGAGCACCACCGCCTCGCTGACGTGGGTACCCTCGGCCAGATCGTGCAGGACCTTCGGGACCTCCTCGGCCGAGACCGAGGTGCGTTCGAGCAACGACGTGGGCGCGGTCTGGTGGTTGAGCCCGACCACCAGGAGGCTCAAGACGCCTCACCTCCGGCCATCAGCGCTCCCGCGGCCGGCAGCGTCCTGTGGGTCGGCGATCCAAGCGCCGGGGTGTGCTCCAAGCGCGCCGCACCCGGTTCCCCCTCCCGATCATCCCGGGTCGGCCGACCGTCCCGAGCCATCCCGGCCGGACGAGCTGCCCCCGCCGGACGAGTCATGCCTACTTGCCGAGTCACCCGCACGACCTCATCCGCATCGGTCTCCAGCCTGTCCGCGGAGGGCTCCGTCCCGTCCGCGCTCGTCACCCCGTCCAGGCCCGTCACCCCCCGCGCGACGAGGACGTCATCGCCGCCTGGCACCGCCTCGCGGGCCGAGGGCGCCCGCCGCGCCGAGCGCGCCCGGCGCACCGGCACGGCGTCACGCCCGGAGCCGGCGCCCGGTGTGGATCTCGTGCCCCGTCTCGGTGATGTGTCCCGTGCCGGTGACGGATGTTTGCGTGCTTCATGGAACGAGAGGATCTGCAGTTCCACGGCGAGGTCGACTTTACGCACGTCCACACCGTCGGGTACCGAAAGCACCGTGGGAGCGAAGTTGAGAATGCTGGTGACCCCGGCAGCGACCAGACGGTCACACACCCCCTGCGCCGCGGCGGCCGGCGTGCAGATCATCCCAATCGTGACCTGACCCTGGACAATCACCTGTTCGAGATCGTCGACGGGACTGACGACAACCTCACCGACCCGCTCGCCGACCCGCTCGGGATCCGCGTCGACCAGGGCCACAATCCGAAAGCCCCTGGCATAAAAGCCGCCGTAACCCGCCAGGGCGTGGCCGAGGTTGCCGACTCCCACCAGCACGACCGCTCTGTCCTCGGTGAGGCCCAGTTTCGCGGCGATGCAGTCGAGCAGGACATCCACCTCGTAGCCGACGCCCCGCGTGCCGTAGGAACCGAGATGGGACAGATCCTTGCGGACCTTGGCCGGAGTGACTCCGGCGGCGGCCGCGAGCGTGTCCGAAGACACAGTGTGAACCCCGCTTTCCGCCAGTGTCGCCAGCACCCGGAGGTAGAGCGGAAGCCGCGCGACCGTCGCCTCCGGAACCTCGGAGGAACGCCTGGAAGCCGCGTCACTACGTGTGCGTCGCCGGATCACCGCCGGGCGATGCCGTGGCTGACTCATTCGCGGCTCCGATCTCTAGGCGCGCGGTTACGCCCGGAGCTATGGGCCCGAATCCGTGGCCCCGCCGACACCCGGCGTACGGTAGTCGGCGCCACAAGTCGGCTGTCCTCGGGCAGTGTACGACTTCGTGAAGGGATTCACGAAGTGCTGAGGAGAACCAGCCCCCTGATCAGCGACCGCCCTCGGCGGGCCGCAGCGCCCACCGGCCGCCGGCGAGCGCCCGCCGCAGCCGGTCCTCCTCCACCCGCCAGTAACCGTGTTCCCGGCCGTCGAGCAGGATGACCGGCACCCGGTCGCCGTAGGCGTCGGCAAGCTGGGGATCGGCGTCGACATTGGCCTCCCGCCACCCGACCTGCTCCTGCTCGGCGACCCGGACGACCGCCGCCCGCGCAGTATCGCACAGATGACATCCCGTCCGGGTGAGCAGTGTGATACGCACACCGTCGTGGCCGGAATCCGCCAGTTCCAACCCGTCGTCCATTCCACGATGGTAGGCGCGATCCCGGTCGCTGCCGAGTGGCTTCCCGAACCGCTCGAGCGGGACCGAGGTCCGCTCAGGGGCCCGACCCCGACGTGCGGTCCGGTCCGGGCCTCGCCGGGAGACGCCCCCTGCCTGCACCCAGACAATCTCCGACTTTCCGCGGTCCCTCCTCCGGCTACACTCAGCTACTAACGAAACCATGTGCGCCGGGCCTCCCGGCCCGCCTTGCCTCGACCGCACCCTCCGGAGCCCGGGCTGTGACCGAATGCACGCTCGCCGACCTCGCCGCCGGCCTCGTCGCCCCGCGCCGCGGCCTGGATGCAGCGCGGGGACCGTCGGTCCCGCTCCTCCCGCTCCTCAGGAGGGACGGGATCCGCGCCCTCCTACCCCGGTTGTCCGGGACCGGACGGCCAACCGCCCCCACGGCGTCGGGATCCACGGCGTCGGGATCCACGGTGCCGGCCGGGACGAGCCGCGCGGCGGGGACGGACCCGGCTGCGGCCACGACGACGGTGGCGGCCTGGCCCGTGGGATCCGCCCGGCATCCCGGCCCCCTCCACCGGCAGGATGCGATGTCCCCGGTGGGCGCCCGGGAGGACCGCGAGCGGGTCGGGGACCCTCCGAGCGAGCCGGCCGACGACGACCGGACGGCGCTCGTCGCCCGGGCCCGGCGAGGTGACGTCGACGCCTTCGGGCTGCTCTACGACCGGTACGCCGACCTCGTGTTCCGATACGCGCTGTACCGGCTGGGCGGGGATCCGGTGGCCGCCGAGGACATCGTCAGCGAGACCTTCCTGCGTGCCTTCCGCTCAATCGGCACGTTCCGGTGGCAGGGGCGGGACATCGGTGCCTGGTTCATCACCATCGCTCGCAACCTGCTGGTCGATCAGGCCCGCTCGGCGCGGTGCCGGTTCGAGATCCCGACGGCGGACATCCTCGCCGCGGCCGAGTACCGGGCCACGGCGCTGACGGTACCGAGCCCCGAAGAGTCGATCCTGGCCGTGCTGACCCGCCGCGAGCTGCTCGACGCCGTCCGCGAGCTGCGCCCGGACCAGCAGGAGTGCGTCGCGCTCCGGTTCCTCGAAGGGCTGTCGGTCCGCGAGACCGCGCTGGCCATGGGCCGTAATGAGGGGGCGGTCAAATCCTTGCAGTTCAGAGCGATTCGGACACTTGCTCGCGCCCTTCCCGCAACAGACACGGCCTGGCCTCCGGGCCCCTCGCCGTGAGCGATATCCCAGATCACGTCGCAACCGCGGCCCGGTCGTTGTTCCATCGGCACTTTCGCGCCGTCACGTTCGAGCGGCGGCCGCCGCGAAGTCGTACCGCACCGTACTCTGACGGCGTGCCGGCGAACCATGGCGTGGATCGCGACGTGCGGAGGTGGCGACGAGGGGTGGGCGGCGGCCCCGGTCACTTCCCGAGCCGAGCCCTTGCTCCGCCCCGGACAACATGGAGTTGACGATGAGGGTGCGACGACGCAGGGACCTGGCCACGACGAGGCAGGCCGCCGAGGCCGCCGCGATCGCCGCCTTGAAGGTCGCGGCCGAGGAGGTTCCGCGGGCCCCGCTGGACGAGTCGGCGGCCGCGTTCTTCGACGTGGACAACACCATGATGGCGGGCGCCTCGATCTTCTACTTCGCCCGCGGCCTGGCCGCCCGGGACTTCTTCAACTCGCGTGACCTGATCCGGTTCGGTTGGCAGCACATCACCTACCGGCTGCGTGGGCTCGAGGACCCGAACGGCATCCGGGACGCTCGGGAGACCGCGCTCGCCTTCGTCGCCGGGCGCACGGTGGCCGAGATCGTCCGTTACGGCGAGGAGATCTACGACGAGCGGATGGCCGAGCAGATCTACTCGGGCACGCACGCGCTCGCCCAGCAGCACCTTGACGCGGGCCAGCGAGTGTGGCTGGTCACGGCCACCCCGGTCGAGCTCGCCTCGGTCATCGCCCGGCGACTGAACCTCACCGGCGCCCTCGGCACGGTCAGCGAGGTCTCCGCCGAGGGCACCTACACCGGCCACCTGGTCGGCGGTCTGCTGCACGGCCAGGCGAAGGCCGAGGCCGTGCAGGCGCTCGCCGAGCGGGAGGGTCTGGACCTGTCCCGGTGCTGGGCCTACTCGGACTCGATCAACGATCTACCCATGCTCTCCCTGGTGGGCCACCCGGTCGCGATCAACCCGGATCCGGACCTGAAGACCGTGGCCCGGGAACGCGAATGGCCGATCAAGGACTTTCGCACGGCCCGCAAGGCAGCCAAGATCGGCATTCCGACGGCAGCCGGGGTAGGCGCGCTCGCCGGCGGGGTCGCCGCCGGCATGGCGTTGCGGCGCCGGGCCGCGGGCGCCTAGTTCT
>NZ_CDWTNB010000087.1:0-16340 GCF_977947065.1 Frankia sp. CgJB1 | reverse complement strand
GCTGTGGCCGGCACCGACGTCGTCGAGCGCGACCGCCACCCCCAGCGCACGAACCTCGTTCAGCACCTCGCGTGCGCCGCGCAGATCGTCGATCCGGCTCGTTTCGGTGATCTCGACCACCAGCCTGCCCGGGTCGAACCGACTGGCCGCCAGTGCCTGGGCGACGCTGTCGAGCAGCATGGTGTCGGCAACCCTGCTGGCTGAGACGTTCACGTGCAGCCGCAGTGCCGAGGCCGGGTACGCCACGGCGACCTCCGCGCAGGCCTGGGTGAGGACCATGTCGTCGAGGGCGCCGACGATGCCGCCGTCCTCCGCGGCCGCAACAAAGGTGCCCGGTGGCACCGGTCCACGCCCCGGCTCCGTCCATCGGGCGAGCGCCTCCAAGGCGACCGGACTGCGATCGCGCAGCCGCACGATGGGCTGGTAGTGCACGTCGAAGCCGGCCGACCGTCCTCCCCTGCGCAGGGCGGTGGCGAGGGCGTCGGCGAGGTGCGTGCCGGCGCTGGGCGGGCACAGCCCGGGCCGGTAGACCACCAGACGGTTCTTTCCCGTTCGTTTTGCCGTGTGGACGGCTGTGTCGGCCCGCCGGAGCAGCGCCTCGGTGGTCTCCTGGGTCCGACGCGCGACGACCAGCCCCACACTCCCGCGGACCGGCCAGAGGTGACCGGCGGCCGGCGCCGGCTGGCGCAGCGCGGCCAGGACCCGTTCGGCAACGGTCTCGGGCAGTTCCCGCCCACCGTCCAACAGCACGGCGAACTCGTCGGAGCCGAGCCTCGCCACAGTGTCCGACGTGCCTACGCAGTGTCGTAGCCGTTGCCCGACCGCGCGCAGGAGATAATCACCCGCGGCGTGCCCGAGGCTGTCGTTGACGACCCGGAAGTCGTCGAGGTCGCAGTACAGAACGGCCACGTCACGGCCGTCGTGGCGGCTCGCGGCGAGGGCGTCGGTGAGCCGCTGCTGGAACAGGGTGCGGTTGGCCAGCTCGGTCAACGGGTCATGGGATGTCCAGTGCCGCACCTCGTGTTCGGCCTCGCAGACCCGGCTCGCCAACCGCTGACTCGTCCGCAGGGTCGTCAGCTGCCGGACGAGGACGGTGAGGACGAGCGTCGCACCCCCGATGATCTCGATCGGATCGAGAACGACTCCGCCGTGGGCCCGCCCCAGCAGAAGCGCCGCGACCACGGCCGCGGCGACATAGGGTACCGCCGGCCACAGCCATCCGAGCAGTTCGCCGCGAACAGGCCATCGGCGGGGCCGGCGGCCGTTCTCCCGGCCGTCCTCCCGGCCGGCACGCGATGCCGCAAGAACGATCAACAGGGCGCCGGCGACCGAGCAGGAACCCGTCATCGTGGGATCACCGTCGTCGAGCTGAACGATCCACACACCGACGACCGCGAGGCACACCAGTCCGGTTCCGGCGATCGCGATGGCGGGCAGATCCACCGGCTGCCGGAAGCCTGCCACGTGCAGGAATACGAGGATCAGCAGGAGCACGACGATCGGATGCGCAACCGCGAGGAGATGCTCCACCGGCTGCGGCGGGCGGGAGGAGTCCACTTCGTCGATCCCGGCGAGCACCCCGGACCAGGCGAGCAGGAACAGGGAGTTGCCGAGTATGACCTCGTCGAACGCGGTGGCCGGACTGGCGCGCGGATAGGCGGCGCCCGCCCCCTCGCCGCCCGCCCCGGCGACGCGGGTGAGCCGCGGGGAACTCGGCGGCCAGCGGTTGGTGCCCCCAGCGAGGCCAGCCATCCCTGCCGGCGCCAGCACGCCCGCGCGCGGTCGTGATCGACGCGCCCGACCCGCGGGAACAGCCGCGAAGGCGACGAGCGCGAGGACCGGCATGGCGAGTTGGCCGACGTCGGTGAGATACCCGGCATCCGTCGCGGTCCGCCCTCCGACCGATGCCCCGTCCCAGCGGTGCAGCATCCATCCGGCCTGCCCGACCGTCCAGGTCGTCAGCGCGAAGGACAGCCATACCAGCCAGCGGCCCCGTACTCGACCGAGACGGCGACCGGCCCGGGCACAACTTAGTGTCGCGGTCAGGACCGCGGCGATCGCGGCGGCGTCGACGAGCATCCCTCGTCCCGTCCTCCTCCCCCTGCGCCGGCCGCCTGGGGCAGTCGGCCGCCTGGGGCAGAGGGATCCGACCGGACCACGGAAACGGCCGGCTACATCACGACAAGATACAAACGAGCGCGACGGCACCCCTCGACACCGTAGCGCGTGATCGCTATATCACAAAGAGTAGGCGGATACCTCGCGTGCCGCGCGGTCTCTGCCAGCGTCCGGATCGGGGCCAGACCGGCGATACGGGTCCCATCCGGCCCCCCGCTGCCAGAGATGCCGGATCGACGCTGCCGAGTCCATCGGGGGCTGGCACCATCTACAGGCATGAGCGAGCTGCTGGCGACCCATCCTGAACAGCCTCAGCGCAAGGCCCGCAGTGGCCTGCTCGAGCCTCTGGAGGCGCCGCGCCAGCCGGCGCCGTCCGACCTGCCCGCCGGCCGCTTCATCAACCGGGAGGCGTCCTGGCTCGACTTCAACGCCCGGGTCCTCGCGCTCGCCGAGGACGTGTCCACGTCCCTGCTGGAGCGCGCGAAGTTCCTGGCGATCTTCGCCAGCAACCTGGATGAGTTCTTCATGGTCCGGGTCGCGGGGCTGATGCGACGCGAGGCGACGGGACTGGCCGTCCGTTCCGCCGACGGGCTGACCTCCCGGGAACAACTCGATCTCATCAGCAAGATGACGGCCGAGCTCGCCCAGCGGCATTCGCGGTGCTTCACCGAAGAGGTGGGGCCGTCACTGGCCCATGCCGGGATCAGCATCCGGTTCTGGTCCCAGCTGACCGAGACCCAGCGTGATCAGCTGCACCACTATTTCCACGAGCAGATCTTCCCGGTGCTCACCCCCCTCGCCGTCGATCCGGCGCATCCCTTCCCCTACATCAGCGGGCTGTCGCTCAATCTGGCCGTCCAGGTCCGTGAGCCGGGCGGGGAGGTCGACCGCTTCGCCCGGGTGAAGGTGCCCCAGAACGTTCCTCGGCTGATCCCCGTGGCGGTGGAGCCCACGGGCACGACCGGTGTCCCGGGGGGCTTGGCCCCCCAGGCGAGCGCATGCTTCGTCCCGCTGGAGAAAGTGATCGCCGCCCATCTCTCCCAGCTGTTCCCGGGCGTGGAAGTGATCGACTCCCATCTGTTCCGGGTCACCCGCAACGCCGACCTCGAGGTCGAGGAGGACGAGGCGGAGGATCTGCTCCAGGCCCTGGAGCGCGAGCTCGCCCGGCGCCGGTTCGGTCCCGCCGTCCGCCTGGAGGTGGACGCCGACATCGATGATGATTTGCTCATCCTGCTGATGCGGGAGCTGGAGATCACCGAACGCGAGGTACATCGGGTCGCCGGCCTGCTCGACCTGTCGACCCTGTGGGCTCTCTACGACCTCGACCGCCCGGAGCTGAGGGATACGCCGCGGGTCCCGATCACACATCCGCGGCTGACGACCGATGAGGGCGAGACACCGGACTTCTTCAGCGTGCTCCGGGAGGGCGACGTCCTCGTCCACCACCCGTACGACTCGTTCACCACGTCCGTCCAGCGGTTCATCGAGCAGGCGGCGGCCGATCCGCATGTTCTCGCCATCAAGCAGACGCTCTATCGCACGTCCGGGGACTCCCCCATCGTGGATGCCCTCATCGCCGCGGCCGAGGCGGGGAAGCAGGTCGTCGTCCTCGTCGAGATCAAGGCCCGGTTCGACGAGAGCGCCAACATCCGCTGGGCCCGCGAACTGGAACGGGCCGGCTGCCACGTGGTCTACGGTCTCATCGGCCTGAAGACCCACTGCAAGACCTGCCTCGTGGTACGCCAGGAACACGGCGGCCTGCGCCGCTACTGCCATGTGGGTACCGGCAACTACAACCCCAAGACCGCTCGGCTCTACGAGGACCTCGGGCTGCTGACCGCCGACCCGGACGTGGGCGCGGATCTCACCGACCTGTTCAACGTCCTCACCGGCTACAGCCGGCAGACGGAGTACCGCTCGCTGCTGGTCGCCCCGCAGCACATGCGGGACGGCATCCTGCAGCGGATCGAAGCCGAGGCCCAGGCTGCCCGGGAGGGCCGGGAATCCGGGATCCGCATCAAGGTCAACAGCCTCGTCGACGAGCAGGTGATCGACGCCCTGTATCACGCCTCCATCGCCGGGGTACCCGTGCACTGCCTGGTCCGCGGGATCTGCGCCCTACGGCCCGGAGTGCCGGGCCTGTCGGAAACGGTCCACGTGCGTTCGATCCTGGGGCGGTTCCTGGAGCACAGCCGGGTCCTCGAGTTCACCTCGTCCGGCGAGTTCTGGATCGGCAGTGCGGACATGATGCACCGCAATCTCGACCGTCGTATCGAGGCACTCGTGCGCGTCCCGCACCCGGACCGGCGAGACACCCTGCGGCAGATGCTCGACCACGCGTTCTCCGACGAGGTGTCCGCCTGGGTGCTGCAGTCCGACGGCCACTGGGAACGACGCACGACCGGGCCGGACGACGTTCGCCTGTCGGACTACCAGCACGACCTGCTGGCCGACGCCATGCGGTGCGGGCACCGGTAAGCCCGGCGCCCGCACCGATGGTCAGTCGTTGCTCGCCGAGACGCTCGACTTGAACTCGGAGCCGGGCCGGAACTTTGGCACGACCGAGGCAGCGACGTGCACGGGCTCACCCGTCGCCGGGTTACGACCCGTGCGGGCGGCACGTTCCACCCGCTCGAACACGCCGAAGCCGGTGATGGTCACCTTCTCTCCGCTCGCGACGGCCTCCTGAATGGCGTCGAACACCGCGTCGACGGCCTTGGTGGCGTTCGACCGCCCGCCCTCGATCTGCTGGGCGATGCGGTCAACCAACTGGGACTTGTTCACAACAACCTCCGGACGCCCCCCGCGGGCGCGGGGTGGGGAGCAGATCGGGCATCACACTGCGCTGCACCGTAGGCATCTCCACTGTCGAGGGCAATTCCCGTGAGCGTGTCGCGTCACACAAACCCGCACGTCAACGGGTTCGCTCCGGTGGGCGAGGGGATGCGTAGGGTCCGGCCGGCATAGCCCGTTCGGCAGATTCATTACGTTCAGTAGCGAGAATTGCCTTTCGGTTTGGATGCAATGTCACCCTTTGGTAGCCGGATGCCCCCGGCCTCGCCGATACCACTCCGATGGGTAGCTGCCCGGACGCCAACCGCGACAGTCAATTCATCCCCCTCGGAGACGATCAATTCCCCCCGATGCGCCCGCCACCCATCTCACCCTCCCGAATGTGAGATATGACACGCGCCACCGTGAACCCTCGGCCAGGACCGGATCCGACCCTGTCCCGGCGGATGGTGCGTACTCGGGAACCGGCGCACCCGGACACCGGTGACCGGGTGACAGCCCCGGGCGTTAGGCGGTGGTCGGCGACCAGGCGGGCCGGCCAGCCTCGAAAGAGATGATCATCTCTTCGTGGCGAAGGGTCAGCCCGACGTCGTCGAGCCCCTCCATCAACCGCCAGCGGGTGAAGTCGTCGAGGTCGAAGGTGGCCACCAGCCCCGCGCCCCGGACCTCGCGCGCAACGAGATCAACAGTGATCTCGATCGTGGGATCGGCCTCGACGGCGGACGTGAGTGCCTCGACCGTCTCAGCCGGCAGCTGCACCGGCAACAGTCCGTTGCCGAGGGCGTTGCCGCGGAAGATGTCCGCGAACCGGGGCGAGAGCACGGCACGGAACCCATAGTCCTGCAGCGCCCAGACGGCGTGCTCCCGCGAGGAACCGGTGCCGAAGTCCGGGCCGGCCAGCAGGATCGACGCCGCGGCGTACACCGGGTTGTTCAGCACGAAGCCGTCGTCGGCGCGCCACTGCGCGAACAGGCCGGCGCCGAACCCCGTCCGCTCGATCCGCTTGAGCCACTCACTCGGAATGATCTGATCGGTATCGACGTCGCTGCGGCGCAGCGGCACCGCGCGCCCGGTGTGAATCGTGAACGCCTCCATCGCGGAAACGCTCCCCTCTCGAAGAAGTCGTGGATGAACGACGATCGCCGTCGTGCGTGGACCGACGATCCACGCCGGGCGCGCTACAGATCCGCCGGAGCGGTCAGCCGACCGGTCACGGCGGTGGCCGCGGCGACCGCGGGCGAGACGAGATGGGTGCGCCCACCCGGCCCCTGCCGGCCTTCGAAGTTGCGGTTCGACGTCGAGGCACTGCGCTCGCCGGGCCGGAGCGTGTCGGGGTTCATGCCGAGGCACATCGAACAGCCGGCGCTGCGCCACTGCGCTCCCGCAGCCCGAAAGACCTCGTCGAGCCCCTCCGCCTCGGCCTGCGCCTTCACCGCCATGGAGCCGGGAACGACCAGGACCCGGACCCCCTCGCTCACCCGCCGGCCGCGCAGCACGTCGGCGGCGGCGCGCAGGTCGCTCAGGCGCCCGTTGGTGCACGATCCGATGAACACCGTGTCGACGGCGACGTCGGACAACGGGGTGCCGGAGGTGAGGCCCATGTAGGTCAGCGCTCGTTCGACCGAGGCCCGCGCGGCCGCGTCCGGGTAGTCGGCGGGCGCGGGAACCAGCGATCCGAGCGGTGCGGCCTGGCCCGGGTTGGTGCCCCAGGTGACGTAGGGCGTGAGGCTCACGGCATCGATCACGACCTCCCGGTCGAAGGCCGCGTCGGAGTCGGAGGCGAGGGTACGCCAGTAGGCCACCGCTTCCTCCCAAGCGGCACCAGTGGCGACATGCGGCCGCCCGGCGAGATACTCGAACGTGACGTCGTCGGGCGCGATCATCCCGGCGCGCGCGCCGGCCTCGATAGACATGTTGCAGACCGTCATCCGGCCCTCCATCGGCAGGGCCCGGATCGCCGCACCGCGGTACTCGATGACGTGGCCGGCACCACCGCCGGTGCCGATCCGCGCAATGATCGCCAGGATGAGATCCTTCGCGGTGACCCCGACGGGCAGGTCGCCTGCCACGGTGATCGCCATCGTCTTCGGCCTGCGCTGCGGCAATGTCTGGGTCGCGAGGACGTGCTCGACCTGGCTGGTGCCGATCCCGAAAGCCAGCGCTCCGAACGCGCCATGGGTGGAGGTGTGGCTGTCACCGCAAACGATCGTCATGCCGGGCTGGGACAGCCCGAGCTGTGGGCCGACGACGTGCACGATGCCCTGACCCGGGTCGTTCATCGGGTACAGCCGCACCCCAAACTCGGCGCAGTTCTTCCGCAGCGCCTCCACCTGAGCCGCCGAGATCGGATCGGCGATCGGCGCCAGCGTGTCGGTGGTGGGGACGTTGTGATCCTCGGTGGCGAGGGTCAGCTCCGGACGCCGCACGGGCCGCCCGGCCAGCCGCAGGGCCTCGAACGCCTGCGGCGAGGTGACCTCGTGAACCAGGTGCAGATCGATGTACAGCAGATCCGGTTCGCCGTCGGCGCGCCGCACCACGTGGGCGTCCCAGACCTTTTCCGCAAGTGTGCGCCCCATGGTCGACCCATTCTCCCCTCTTCTGGCGTGGCGATAAGCTTCCCTGTCTTCTGGCGTGGCGATGAGCTTCCCTGCCCCACAGCCTGTTGTCTCATGATGTGGGATGACAGTATCAATGTGTGAAACAGCTTAGCGGAGTCGGAGTCCTGGACAAAGCAGCCCTCATGCTGACCGCCGTCGAGGCGGGACCGGCGTCACTCGCTGATCTGGTGGCCCGAACCGGGCTCACCCGCGCGACGGCGCATCGGCTGGCACACGCTCTCGAGGTCCACCGCCTCCTGGGCCGGACCGCCGACGGCCGCTTCGTCCCCGGGCCGCGGCTCGCCGCCGGGACCCCGACCCCCCTGCCGTGGGACCTGCTGGATCGGGCCGGCCGGGTTCTCACCGAGCTTCGCGAGATGACCGGAGAAAGTGCCCAGCTCTATGTGCGGCGCGGGGCCCTGCGCCACTGCGTCGCCGCCTCCGAACGCGCCAGCGGCCTGCGCGACACCGTGCCCGTCGGCGCCACGCTCCCGATGACGGCGGGATCCGGCGCTCAGGTCCTCCTCGCCTTCGCGGCACATCCCGAGCCGGAACTGCTCGCCGGCGCCCTGTTCGACGAAGCCGTCCTCCGCCGGGTGCGCGATCGTGGCTGGGCGGAGAGCATCGGGGAACGCGAGAGGGGGTTGGCGTCCGTGTCCGCCCCGGTGCACGACGGCCCGGGAACAGTGATCGCGGCAGTGTCCCTGTCGGGGCCGGTGGAGCGGCTCACCCGGTCGCCGGGACGCCGGCACGGCGCGGCGGTCCTCGCCCGCGGCGGCCCGGCTCTCGACACCGACCGTCGGCTGACACACCCACCCGCCTGCATCCACCCGCCACCAACCGCCGACCACCGGATGTCGGTCACCAACGGTGGACCGCCACAACTTTTCCTCGGCCACAAAACACGCGACCAGACCTTTTTCGTCGGCCGTTCTTGCCATTCGCCATTTTGAATCCCCCATTCGGACCCCACGCCCGCGACTGCCCGGGCTACATCTGCCGGTGGCGGGCGGCGGCTCTACCGCGCAGGGGTATCCCCCGCCGCGCGGCTTCGCCGCCCTACGTCGTAGCCTGTTCGAGTCATCCGTCTCGGATGATCGGAACAGTAGGCCGGATGACCCATGCGGGTATTGGCATCTAGTGCAAGCGATACAGCTCGCCCGCGCACTGGTGCGCTCGTCCGGATGACGCTCCGGGCTCCGCCCACGGGCCGCCGCCGCCCGCAGCGGCGCCGCCGTAGGCTCGGCCGCCCCGGGCGGCGCCAAAGAAGGGGACAACGCGCGGTGCGCAAACTGGGTTCGCGGTACGTGCTGCACGAGGTACTCGGGCAGGGTACGACCGGCCAAGTCTGGCGGGGCGCCGCCGTCTCGGACGGTGCTCCCGTGGCCATCAAGGTGCTGCGCCCCGAGCTCGCCGACGATCCCAAGATCGTGGAGCGCTTCCTGCGTGAGTGGGACCTTCTGATCGACCTCGACAGCCCGGATCTCGTCGCCGTACGCGATCTGGTGAACGAACCCGATGTGCTCGCCATAGTCATGGATCTGGTTGACGGTCCCGACCTGCGGGCCCATCTGCGCGAGTTCGGGCCTCGGCCGGTGGAGGAGGCGGTCCGGCTCGTCGTCGGCACCCTGTGGGCGCTCGACAGCGTGCACGCCGCCGACGTCATCCACCGGGACGTCAAACCCGAGAACATACTCATCGACACCTCCGATCCGGCTCATCCGATCGTGCGCCTGACCGACTTCGGGATCGCCCAGATGATCAATGGTTCGTCCCGGACCAGCACCACCGGACCGATCGGGACCCCGCTCTACATGGCCCCCGAGCTGAGCACGGGCGCGCCACCGACCCCGGCAGCGGACGTGTACTCGGCGGGAGTCGTGCTGTACGAGCTTCTCGCGGGTTCGCCGCCGTTCGACTCCCCCAACCCGACCGAGCTCCTGCAGGCGCACCGCGAAAAACAGCCCCAGCCCATTCAGGGTGTGCCGGCGCCGGTGTGGGGTGTGCTGGCCGGAATGCTCGCCAAGTCCCCGAGGCAGCGGCCCGTGAGCGCCGCCGATGCGGCCGAGGACCTGGTCGAGGCGCTCGAGGCCAGCCGTTGGGGGACCGGCTACGCGTCCAGGCCAGGCAGCCATGCCGACCATGACAACCGAATCCAGCTCTCCGCACTCGCCGGCGCGTCCGCGGCCCGGGCCGACAATCATTCCCCCGCCACGGGAACGCAGCGCGTGGTGCGCTCCGCCGCCGTGGCCGCGGCGGCGGGCACGGGAGGCGTGGTCGGCGCATCCGCCGCGCCTGACTGGTCCGACCTGGAGCACACGCAGATCGCGGGCAGTCTGCTGACCACCGCCACGAAGACCGGTGGCACGAAGACCGGTGGACGGGATGGCGGCGTCGAGCGCACCCGGATGGCCCCGGCCACCGGCGGCCGGGGAGGGTGGGACGGTGACGCCCCGACCGGCATACAGCCGGCGCTGCGGATCCCGGCCCGCTCCGACGCTCCGGCCGCGGACACGAACACAGTCATGTCGGCGATCCCGGCGAACCACCAACCCGGCCCCCCGATCGGTGGGGCCGCGGCCGCCTCGCGGGCGGCCGCCGACCGGCGGCGGCGTAGCCGGATCGCGGCGGGTGCGGGCCTTGTCGTCGCCCTCGTCGCCGGTGCCGGCGGCTGGGCGCTCGCCTCCAGCGGGGGCACCGGCGCGGAACTGAGCACGGACGGTCCCACCGGGGTGTCCGCCGCGGCAGCCTCGGGCGGTTCCGGCTTCGGAACCAGCGGAGCCGCCGCTCCGGGCGTGGCCGTTGGGGTCAACCCGACGAGCCTCTCCGGGGGCGGGGCGACCCCGCGGCCCAGCGCGAAGGGATCTCCCTCCCCCGGCGCCGGTACGGCGGCTGCGGCTAGCCCCACAGGGGCCACGCCGACGAACAGTCCGACGGCGCGGAGCAGCCCGTCCCCGTCGCCCACCGACGACGGCACGGCGACCGTTCCCAACACCGAGGGCAGCTCGTTCACCACGGCGGAGCACACCCTGAGGTCGGCGGGCTTCACGCACCTCAGTAAGGCCTTCGGGTGTTACGGTGCCGGTGCGGTCGACACCGTCGCGCAGCAGTCCCCGAAGTCGGGAAAGATCGCCAAAACGACCACGATCAACCTGCAGGTCGAGGATTG
This sequence comes from Frankia sp. CgJB1, assembly GCF_977947065.1. Classification (NCBI taxonomy): domain Bacteria; kingdom Bacillati; phylum Actinomycetota; class Actinomycetes; order Frankiales; family Frankiaceae; genus Frankia; species Frankia sp. CgJB1. The sequence continues at coordinate 5,663 of NZ_CDWTNB010000087.1, read as the reverse complement.
CGCGCAGGTACCCGGCGTCATCGGAATGACCGAGTCGGACGCCAAGTGGCAGCTCAGCTTCGCCGGCTTCACCTCCACCGCGGTCAACGGGTCGTGCGCCAACGGCGAGACCAGTAGGGTGTCGGCGTACTCCCCCACCGGACAGCGCCCACGCCATTCCACGACGGTGACGTTGACCCTGGCCTGCACCAAGCCCCCGGCGTCCGCCCCGGCCCCGACCCCGACATCGACGGCCAAGAACTGAACGCCTGACCATCGGGCCGCCGCCTGGGCAGGTCCCGGCGCCTTCCCGGCACGGGGATCAGCCCGGCACGAGGAACGGTCTTCCCGCCCCGCTCAGCCGAGACGGTCCATGGGCAACGAGCGGATGTCGTTCCGGGGACCAGCGAGCGGCCCGCCGGTAAGCCGTGGCTTACCCGGCTCCTCGTCGACCCGGATACTGCGCGGCAGGGGCATCGGAACCGGCAGTTCCGCCTCAGGCTCCGGCGCGAGCGCCGCCAGGCTGGTCGCCGCCCACAGGTCCACCTCGACGATGATCTCGCCGTTCTCCGAGGACATCCGCAGCCGTCCCCCGTGTACCTCGACGAGGCGTCGCACGACGTAGAGCCCCATGCCGGCCCCGTCCGTGGGGCGGGTCGCCGTGCCGTCCCGCTGGGTGAACAGTTCGAAAAGCTGGCGGATGGTGTCGGGGTCGAGATCGGGCCCGGGATTACGGACGCGCAGGACGACCTCGTCGCCCACCCGGCCGGCTATGAGCCGTACCGGCGCTCCCGGCCAGGAGTGCACCAGGGCGTTGTCGACGAGGTTCGCGACCACCTGGATGAGGGCCTGTCGGGCCATCCGCACCGGCAGCTCCAGCGGAAGATCCACCGTCACGCTGCTCGGCGACCCGGTGTACGAGAGCGTGGCGAGCACGTGCCGGACGACCTCCGGCAGATCGGCGATGGTGGTCTCGTCCGTGCCGGTGGCCGTGGCGGCCGTGAGCATGTTCTCCAGCAGGCGGGAGAGGCGATCGGAGTAGTTCACCGCCGCATCGAGCAGATCGTCGAGCTGGGCGTCCGAGAGCCGGTCGCGACGGCGCTTGATGGTCAACAGGTTTCCGCGGATACCGGTCAGTGGCGTGCGGAACTCGTGCGACACCGTCGCGACCAGGTCGCTGCGGATCCTGTCGGTCTCCTCCAACCGGGCCATCAGGCTCTGCTGACCCTCGTAGAGCTGCTGCCGGTAGTGCTCCACCCGGCGGCGGGACTGCTCGTTGTAGTGCCAGAAGACCATCTGTGCGCAGGCAAGAGCGAAGATGAAGCCGGCATGCAGGCCGGCCACCAGCCAGGCGTTGTCCAGCAGCTCCCCGTCGGCCGAAATGATGTTGCCGATCGCCAGGTTGGCGACAAACACGAAGGCGATCGCCAGCAGATAGACGGTCCACTCCTCGTAGAGCGCGATCAATGCGACGACCACGAAGAAGTGAAAGTACATCGGGGTGAGGCTGCTCGAAAAATGGACGAGGACGACCGAACAGCACAGCAGCCCGAGGCTGGCGGCCAGGGCACGGACCCGGCGGCGGCCGGGCACCACCGCGGAGGCGAACAGCAGCGCCGGCAGACTGGCCGCCAGAAAGCCGTGCACGAGACTCAGGTCGCGCCAGATCGCGTAACAGACGATGACCGGCAGGTGTATCGCCAGCACCAGGCACATCAACGTGTGACGGGCCGTCCAGTCCTCGATGGGCAGACCGCGGCCCTGGGGAAGCAGCGAGGTGATGCGCCGGGCGGCTCCCGGCAGGACGTCCACCTGCTCCGGTGCCGATCCCGGCGGGCGCAGCCGACCAGCATGGCGGGCGGCGCGCCCCACGTGCGCACTCCCATGCCGACGCCGTGCGCGTTCGGGTGCCGATGGACTGACGGTGGACATCCGCGCAAGTTTGTACCGATCCGGTGCTGGAGCACCATGGTTGTCAAGGGTGGTGTCGCATGGCGACAATGCCCAGGTTTGACTAGGCCATCTGCACCACCTGGTACCGGGCTCAACGGAGCATGGCGCGGACCTCGCCCTCCCCGCCAGGCTGTGGTCCGCGGGGTGGCCCCGAGACAGCCCCCCATGGAGGAGGACACCGTGCCCCCAGTGGCCCTGACAGCCCCAGTGGCCCTGACAGCCTCGACCGCTTCCGCGATCGCCCCGTCGACCGCGGGTCGGATCGGCCCGCCGCAGCCGGGTGCCACCGACGATCCCGCGCTGACCGCCGTCATGGCCCGGGTCGCGCGCCCCCAGCTACGCCTGGTGGCCTCGACCCCGGACACCGAGATCGAAGTGGTCCACGGCCGCGGAGGCCCAGCGTCCTGCGGCTGCCGCGCGTGCACGATGGCCCGCCACCCCGCGGCCATGCTGCGGTTCGAGGTTGTGCGGTAGGCCCGGATCCGCGCCCGACATGACGATGGCCCCCGGAGAGGAATCCGAGGGCCATCGATGGTCCGTCTTGGTGCGAGGGCGTAGCTCTCATCCTCTGCGAAGAATCGAAGATAAAACCGCTGTGTAGCCCCGACCGGATTCGAACCGGCGCTACCGCCTTGAGAGGGCGGCGTCCTGGGCCGCTAGACGACGGGGCCAAGACTCTAGGTTCTTACTTACGCGCTTACGCGCGTGTCACGCTGTACAGTATAGCGGCCAGTTTCGACCGAGCGGCAGATCTGGTGCAGCTGGGGTACCAGGACTCGAACCTGGACTAACGGAGCCAGAATCCGTTGGGCTGCCAATTACCCCATACCCCATGGGCCCTGTTCGGGCGCTGCCTATTATACCTCATGCAGACAGCACATCAGCGCGCCGGGGTGCCGATGCACGCCGGTCATCCCGTCACGTCCCGTGGCTGGGGCATCGGGAACGACCGGCAGCCACCCGACCGGCAGTCATCCGGCGGAGGATCGCGCCGCGGGCGCTAGCGAGCCGTTACCGGGTTGGTGAGCGTCCCGATGCCCTCGACGGTCACCGCCACCGTCTGCCCCGGTGACATCGGCCCCACGCCCGCGGGCGTTCCGGTCAGCAGCACGTCGCCGGGTAGCAGCGTCATGGCCGACGACATGTAGGCGATCAACGAGGGGGCGTCGCGCAGCAGCAGGCCGGTTCGGGAGCTCTGGCGCAGTTCGCCGTCCAGGGTGGTGCGGATGGTCAGATCCGCCGGGTCGAGATCCGTCTCGATCCAGGGACCGAGGGGGCAGAAGGCGTCATGGCCCTTGGCCCGGGTCCACTGGCCGTCCGCCTTCTGCTGATCGCGAGCGGTCACGTCATTGGCGCAGGTATAGCCGAGCACCACTTCGAAGGCCCGTTCCACCGGGACGTCACGGCACAGCCGGCCGATGACGATCGCCAGCTCGCCCTCGAAGTCGACCCGCTCGCTGTCCGACGGAAGGGTGATCGGATCGCCCGGGCCGGCGACGCTGGTGGAGGGCTTGAGGAAGAGGATCGGACACTCGGGCGGGGTGTCACCGCCCATCTCCCGGACATGGTCGGCATAGTTCTTGCCCACGCAGAGCACCTTGCTCGGCAGCACGGGAGCGAGCAGCCGCACATCGCCGAGCCCCCGGCGGACGCCGGTGAAGGAGAACGGACCGAACGGATGCGGGGTGATGCCGGAGATCACGGCCGTACCCGCCTCGATCGACCCCTCCACGACCCCGAACCCAGGCTCCGAACCATCGGTAAACCTCGCGATACGCACCCCCAGACCGTACCGAGCCCGCGGAAGGAGCTGACCCGACCGGCCGGTGGGCGGCCCCGCCACACCGCGGGTATGGCTCGTATGACCGACATGACCACGGCCGGGGCTGATCAAGTTCGCCAGAACGGTGACGAGTGACCGAGAATTAGGCTAGAACCCGCGCCTGGTCCACCAGCTGGTCCACCAGCGGATGGCAGCCACCCGCTCCCGCTGTCCCGTACTGACCAGATCCGACGCGGACGGCCGACATCACCGCGGAGCTGCCCGGCAAGTTACCCGGCAGAGGAAAGGGAAAGGAAAACGGTGAGCGAGACCGACACCACCCCCGTCTACGATGTCGGCGCACCCGAGCCGAAGCCGATCGACGAGGAACTGAGCGTCAAACTGGGCCACCTGGCCGAAGACGCGATCCTGCGGGGTAAACCCAACGGCGACGAGCGGTGCGACAACTGCCTGTACTACCTGGACGCCGACAAGGACATCACCTACTGCTGGCACCCGAAGCTACGCGTTCTGGTCGGCGGCGACTGGTGGTGCCAGTGGTGGGAGGAGATCCCGCAGGACTGACCCACGTAGCCGGCGGCCCGGCCCGCGGCGGCGGGCTGCTCCGCGGGCGGTACAACGGGAGCACCCACGCCCGGGCGGGGCCGCTCCCGGGGGTGGGGCCCGGCGTCAGGCCGCGTCCGGGTCTGGGCGCTCTCCCTGCCGCCGCAGTCCGTAGTCGACGGCGTCCTCCAGGGCCGCCCAGGAGGCGGCGATGATGTTCTCGTCCACGCCGATCGTGTCCCAGCACTCGCGGCCGTCACTGGTTCCCACCAGGACCCGGGTCACCGCGCCGGTCCCCTGCTTGCCGTCGAGGATCCGAACCTTGTAGTCCACCAGGTCCAGATCGGCCAACCCCGGATATGCCTTCTCCAGCGCGTTGCGCAGTGCCGTGTCGAGAGCGTTGACCGGTCCGTTCCCCTCCGCCGTCGCGACGTGGCGTTCGCCGTGCGAGGTGAGCTTCACCGTCGCCTCGCTGACCACCTCGCCGCCCGGGCGCTGCTCGACGATGACGCGCCAGGATTCGAGGGTGTAGAACCGCTGCCGGCCGGCCACCTCGTCGCGCAGCAGGAGTTCGAAGGAGGCCTCCGCGGCCTCGTAGACGTACCCGGCCGCCTCCCGCTCCTTGACCAGGTCCACCACCCGTCCGAGCGCCTCACGCTGGTTCGACAGGTCAAGGCCGAGCTCACGGCCCTTCAGTTCGATGGTCGCCCGACCGGCGAGCTCCGAGACCAGCATCCTCATGTCACTGCCCACGACCGCCGGGTCGATGTGCTGGTACAGGTCCGGATCGACCTTGACGGCGCTGGCGTGCAGGCCGGCCTTGTGCGCGAAGGCGCTGGCCCCGACGTACGGCCGGTGCGGGTCGGGCACGGAGTTGGTGACCTCGTCGATCGCGTGGGAGACCCGGACGAGCTCACGCAGCCGCCCGGGCGGCAGCACGGCCCGGTCCAACTTGGTCTCCAGACCCGCGATGACGCTCAGCAGGCTGGCGTTCCCGCACCGCTCGCCGTAGCCGTTTGCGGTGCCCTGCACGTGGGTGACGCCGGCCTCCACCGCCACCAGGGTGTTCGCGACCGCGCAGTCGGCGTCGTCGTGGCAGTGGATACCGAGCCGGGCGCCGGTCGTGGCGAGAACATCGGCGACGACCGCGCCGATCCGCGCCGGGAGCATGCCGCCGTTCGTGTCGCACAGCACGACGACCTCGGCACCGGCCTCGGCCGCAACGGAGACGACCTCAAGGGCGTAGGCGGGATGCACCCGATAGCCGTCGAAGAAGTGCTCGGCGTCGACGAAGACCCGCTTTCCCTCCGCGCGCAGATGCACGACGGTGTCCCGGATCATCGCGAGATTCTCGGCCGGGGTGGTGCGCAGGGCACGTTCGACGTGGCGCAGATCCGACTTGGCG